>JBEBJW010000306.1:0-7276 GCA_040079715.1 Myxococcota bacterium
GTCGCGGTCGGGGCGGGGGTGGCGGCCGGCGGCGCGGCCCTCGTCGGGACCGGCGTCCACCACGCGAACGCCGCCGCAGCGGCCGCTGGCGGCTCGCTCGACGCGTGGACCGCGCAGCAGCCGGGGTACCGCGCCGCGATCGTCCGGACGGGCCTCGGGTGGGGCGCGGTCGCGGCCGGCGTCGGAGCCGGGGTGGTCGGGGTCGCCTGGTAGCGCGGTCCGGGACCGGTCACGGGGCAACGACGGCCGGCTGGGCGGCGATCTCGCACATCAGCGGGACGTACAGCTCGGCGTGGCGCAGATCCATGCACAGGTCGCTCGCGATCGCGCCGTGCGCGCTGCAGAACCCGTCGGTCGGCGGCGCGTCGGACAGCACCCGGTGGGTCGCCCACGGGGGCGGGGCCGTGTAGAACAGCGTCGGCGGCCCGGCGATCCCGAACTGGTCCCACGCCGCGTCCATGAACGCGCCCTGGGCGTCGTACACGTGCCGGACGGCCCACATCGCCTCGGGGGGCGTCACGAACGGCTCGGTCATCCACGGGGTCAGCACCGAGCCGTCCCCGACGCCGCCCGGGGCCGCGATCAGCAGCGTTGCGCGGATCGGAAGGTGCTTCGCCGCCATCGACGCCAGGATCCCGCCGTCGGACCAGCCGGCGATCACGATCGACGGCCAGTCCGGCGCGCCGTCGATCAGGAACCGGCCCCACCCGACCTCGGGCTGGAGCTGGTCGAGGTGGGCGAGCACCGCGGCGGTCCGCCCCACGACGCCGTCGTCGAACGGGATGTCGATCTCGGGACCGCGGTCCTCGCCGAGCAGCAGCTCCTCCAGCACCCGCCCGCCGCAGGTCGGGTCGGCGCTGCCGAGGCAGGCCGCGTCCGCCACCCGGTCCGGGAACGCGACCTGGATCACCGGGAACCCGGCGTGGGCGATCCACGCGAGGACGTGGTCGCACCGGGTCCCCGGGCCGGGCGGGAAGAACAGGACGAGCGTCGGGCGGAGCGGCAGATCGGTGCGGGTCACGACCTGGTGCGGGCGCGGGCACTCGAGGGTCGCTGGCGGATCGAGCTCGCACGGCAGCGCGTCGGTGACGGCGTACGGCGTCGCGAGCCAGTCGTCGGGCGACGCGCACCACCCGCAGGCCCAGTCGCCCGGCGCCACCGCGTCCGGGAGGTGGTCGCAGTCCGCGTCGGCGGCCCCGCAGCCGTCCGGGACCGACGGGAACACCGCGGGATCCGCGTCGTCGCAGTCCCCGGCGCAGACGGTGACGCCGTCGAGGTCGTCGTCGACGCACGGGTCGGTCGGCCCGGTGTCGGGCTCGGGCGCAGGTGCAGGCGCGGGCGTCGCCACCGTGGCTGGCGCGGGCGCGGGGCCCGCCGGCTCGGGTCGTCCGTCGCACGCAGCGAGCGCCCACCACCAACCCACGTCGAACCTCCCGTCTGCCGATGGTACCCGATCTCCGGGCGCCTACCGCGGGACGATCCGTCGGATCACGTGGTTCGCCGTGTCGGCGACGTACACCGCGCCGTCGGGCCCGACCGCGACCCCGGACGGACGCTGGAACAACGCGTCGGTCGCGGGCCCGCCGTCCCCCTCCGACCCCGAGACCGTGCAGATCCCGGCGAACGTGTCGATCCGGCCGCTCCGGATCACCCGGACGCAGTGGTTGTCGGTGTCAGCGACGTACACCGCGCCGTCGGGGCCCACCGCGAGGTCGGTCGGGTGGGCGAACACCGCGTCGAGCGCGTCGCCGCCGTCGCCGGCGAACCCCGGGGCCGAGCCGCCGTCGGCGATCAGCAGCCCTCCGGTCGCGGGGTCGAGCTGCTCCACGTCGCCGATCGAGGTGTACCGCCCGGCGAACCGGTCGATCGTCCGGGTGTCGAGGTCGATCACCCGGATCACGCCGTTGCCGGTGTCGACCACGTACAGCCGCCCGCTGGCGAGCACCGCGTCGGACGGGCCGTGGAGCCGCGCCCGGGCGAGCGCCCCGCCGTCGCCGGCGTACCCGGGGACGAGGTCGCCGGCGAGGGTGGTCACCCCGGCCTCGGACACCTCCCGGAGCTGGTGCGCGGACTGGTCGACCACGTACGCGACGTCGCCGGAGGGGGCGACGCTCACCGCGGCCTGGAACGTGGCCTCGTCGCGCGGACCGTCGACCGGCGGCGGCTGCGGGAACGGCCCGAGGCCCGCGCCCGCCCACCAGGTGACGCGCTCGCCCTCCAGCAGCGCGATCCGGCCGGTGCCGGTGCCCGCGATCCACACCCGACCGGGAGCCGAGGGGTCGGCGGCGACATCGGTCGGGCGGCTCCACTGGACCTCGGCCGCCGCGCAGCCGTCCCAGCAGCCGGCGCCGTCCGGGGTGCCGTCGCCGCGGATCCCGGTGCCGGATGCGGTGTACGCGACGCCGTCCCCGTCGACCGCGACGATCCGGGCGTTGTTGAAGTCGGTGACGTACGCGGTCTCCCCCGCGAACGCGAGGTCTGCCGGCAGGTACAGCAGCAGGTCCCGCCGATCGGCCGGCGCGAGGTCGAACCCGGCGATCCCCGGGACCCCGAGCCAGGTGCACACCGTGCCCGGAACCGCGCACGGGTCTCCCGGCGCGAGGAACGCCGGCGGCGGACCCCCGCAGCCCCACAGCCACCACCACATGCCCACCAGGTGCCCGGTCCGCGCGGAAAGGATCGGTGGACGGACCGCTTCGCGCGGGTGAGGTGCACGGAGGGGGACCGACGATGTTCGATTGGAGTCACGACCGTCCGCCGCTGTGGGACGTCAGCAAGCGGCAGATCGTCGGCGCGGCGCCGCGCGGGGTGTTCCCGGCGTTGAAGCAGCTCACCGAGGGGGCGCTCGCCCCGGGCGACTGGTGGGCGGTGCGGTTCGAGGGCCGGGTCGTCGGGTGGGGCTGGATGGACGTGACCTGGGGCGACGCCGAGGTGTCGTTCGCGGTGGACCCGGACGCGCAGCGGCAGGGCGTCGGCGCGTTCATCGTCGACCGGCTCGACGAGGAGGCGGCGCGGCAGGGGCTCCGGTACCTGTACAACGTCGTCCCGGCGGTCCACCCGGACGGCGCGAAGCTCACCGTCTGGCTCGAGCGACAGGGGTTCGTCCCGAGCGGAGACGGAGGCCTGCTCCGCCGGGCGGTGCGCTCGCCGCACGGGCCCGACGCGCAGTAGGCAGTCGCAGCCCATCCCGAGCGCCCCATGCCGAGCGCCCCATGCCGAGCGCCCCATGCCGAGCGCCCCGTGCCGAGCGCCACAGCCTCGGCGGCGTCGACCCGCACGATCGGGCAGGTGCCGATCCCCGGGATCGCCATATCCTCTCCGGCGGAGGACGGAACGTGTCCCATTCCCCCGCGCCGCATCGGGCCGGATTCTCGCCCCGCGTCGGCGTCCCCGACGAAGGACGGGTCCTCGTGCTGTACTGCCACCCCCAGCCGCACCGCTCTCGGGTGAACCGGGCGTTGATCCGGGCGATCGACGGGCTCGACGGCGTCACCGTCCACGACCTGTACGAGGCGTACCCGGACCACGGGATCGACGTGCCGCACGAGCAGGCCCTCCTCGCCGCCCACCACACGATCGTGCTCCAGCATCCGTTCTACTGGTACAGCACGCCGCCGCTGCTCAAGGAGTGGCTCGACGTCGTGTTGACCTGGGGGTGGGCGTACGGGGTCGGCGGGACCGCGCTGCGCGGCAAGCGGATGCTCCAGGCGATCTCCACCGGCGGGGGCGAGGCCGCGTACGCGGTCGGCGGCTCCCATCGGTTCACGATCCTCGAGCTGTTGGCGCCGATGGTCCAGACCGCACACCTGTGCGGGATCGAATACCTGCCACCGTTCGTGGTCCACGGCACCCACCGGCTCGAAGACGCGGCGATCGCTTCCGCCGCCGCCGACTATCGCCGGCGGATCGAACTGCTCCGCGAGGCCGCCGGCGCCGCCCGGCCCACCGCCGGCCACGGGGGGGCCTGATGCTCGCTCAGGCGCTGGTGTACCTCGCGGCGGCGGTGATCCTCGTCCCGATCGCGGCGCGGCTCGGGCTCGGCTCGGTGCTCGGGTATCTGCTGGCCGGGGTCGCGATCGGTCCGTGGGGCCTGTCGCTGACCCAAGACACGCACAGCGTGATGCAGTTCGCCGAGTTCGGGGTGGTGATGATGCTGTTCCTGGTCGGGCTCGAGCTCGACCCGGGGCGGCTGTGGCAGATGCGCGGTCCGGTGGTCGGGCTCGGCGGGTTGCAGGTGGGCGCGACGATCGCGGCGATCGTGCCGATCGCGTGGGTCCTCGGCCTGCCGTGGCAGCAGGCGGTGGCGCTCGGGTGCGTGGTCTCGATGTCGTCGACCGCGATCGCGCTGCAGTCGCTGACCGAGAAGGGCCTGTCGAAGACCGACGCGGGATCGACATCGTTCGCGGTCCTGCTGTTCCAGGACCTGTCGGTGATCCCGATCCTCGCGGTGTTCCCGCTGCTCGCGACCCTCGAGGTCGCGGGCCACGACGGCGGGGGCCACGGCGGCGCCGCCGGGTGGGTCGAGGGGCTGCCGGGCTGGCTCCGCGCGATGGTCGTGCTCGGGGCGGTGGCCGCGGTGGTCGCGGTCGGGCGGCTGGTCGTCGGGCCGGCGCTCCGGATCGTCGCCCGGACCGGCCTGCGCGAGATGTTCACCGCGTCGGCCCTGCTGCTGGTGGTCGGCGTGGCGTCGCTGATGGGCGCCGTCGGGCTGTCGGCCGCCCTCGGGACGTTCGTCGCCGGGGTGGTGCTCGCGAACAGCGAGTACCGCCACGAGCTCGTCGCCGACGTGGAGCCGTTCAAGGGCCTCCTGCTCGGGCTGTTCTTCGTCGCGGTCGGCGCGTCGATCGACTTCGCGGTCCTGGTCGACAGCCCGGCCCGGATCGCCGGGCTGGTCGGCGCCGTGGTGGTGGTCAAGCTCGGGGTGCTGCTGCTGGTCGCGCGGACCGGCAAGCTGTCGACCGACCAGGGGCTCGTGTTCGCGGTGGCGCTGTCCCAGGTCGGCGAGTTCGCGTTCGTGCTGCTCGGCTACGCGGGATCGAACGGGATCCTGCCGCCGTCGGTCACCGCGCCGATGACCGCGGTCACCGCGTTCTCGATGGCGTTGACGCCGGTCCTGTTGACGGTCACCGAGCGGTTCGTGTTGCCGCGGATCGGCACCCCGGAGGCGCCGAAGCGGGACGCCGACGCGATGGACCAGCACGACCCGGTGATCGTCGCCGGGTACGGCCGGTTCGGCCAGATCGTCGGGCGGATGCTGGTCGCGGCCGGGTTCGGGGTGACGATCCTCGACGTCGACAGCGAGACCGTCGACTCGCTCCGCCGGTTCGGATCGAAGGTGTTCTACGGCGACGCCACCCGGCTCGACCTGCTGCACGCCGCCGGCGCGCGCGAGGCGCGGGTGCTGGTGATCGCGATCGACGACCCGGACAAGGTGCTCGAGCTGGTCCACCTCGCCCGGACCCACTTCCCGCAGCTCGCGATCCTCGCGCGCGCCCGCGGGCGGACCGAGGCGTACGACCTGTTCGACGCCGGGGTCGAGCGGTTCTACCGGGAGACGTTCGACACGGCGGTCCGGGTCGGCCAGGACACGCTGCGGCTGCTCGGGCTACCCGCGGCGGCGGCCCACCGGGCGGCCCGCACGTTCCGGATCCACGACGAGCGGGCGCTGGCCGATCTCGCGGCCCACCGCAACGACCAGGACAACTTCGTGTCGCGGGTCCGCGAGCGACTGCGCGACTTCCAGCAGCTGATGCAGGCCGAACGGGTGGATCCGCTGGCGGTCGACGAAGACCCGGCGTGGGACAGCGAGGGGATCCGCCAGGCGATCCGCAACCGCGACCCGTCTTGACCGAGCCGTGGTGATCGGTCACCGCCGCCGACGGCGCCCCGCCCGGAGCGCAGCGGCCGCCACCAGCGCTGGCCCGATCCCGAGGCCCCCACGCCCGGCTCCGGTGGTGCAGCCGGCGGGCCCGGGCGGGTCCGCCGCGCAGAACGTCACCGCCGTGCCCCGGGCGCCGGACGCCGACACCGGCACGACGGCGCCGCACGTGGGCTGCACCACGCCATCCTCGTCCCATTGGACCAGGGTCAGCGGGTGCGTCCCGGGTCCGATGACTGTCGTCAGGTGATCGTCGATCGCGTCGTCCGGGTCCGTGGTCGGCGGGAACAGGGCCACCAGCTCGATCCAGCTCCACGGATCGGCGTCCGGAGCGGAGACCGGGATCGTCACCTCCCGGGTCCGCTCGCAGCACCCGTACAGGTACCCCCCAGGCTCGTCCGACCACGACCCGATCTCCGGCGGACCGATCTCCGCGGCCGGCGGTGGCGCCGGGTCCGCCCCGGTGGTGAACGGCAGGGCGGTCCGCGCGTCGCCCTGGCCCACCACCGTCACGGTCCAGCTCGCGTCCGCGCCCCAGCCCCCGGGCGGAGGCCGGATCCCGATCTGCGGCACGTCCCAGATGCCCGTCACCCGGACCACCTCGAGCGGGACGGTGACGCCGTCCTGGTCCGTTCCGGTCGCCGGATACAGTCGGTTCGTGGTGTACAGCAGCATCCCGTCGGTGGGCGCGTCGTCCCGGGACTCGACCGCGAACCCGAGGTCGTAGTCACCGTCCCAGCTCACGCTGGCCAACCCCGCCCCTGCCAGCCACGCGATCATCGGACCTCCGGTCCGGAGGGTACCGCACCGCGCGTTCGATGGGGCGAATTCCCTCGACGGGAGGGCTCGAGGCTCAGGACCTCCGCCGGGCGATCACCGGACGTCCGGTCCGGAGGTGCGTGCCGCCCGGCCGCCGCCGCGGTATCTTCGCCGGATGTCCACCGCCCTCGCCGAACGTCGACTGATCCTCCTCGGGGCCGCGCTGGTCCTGCTCGCGATGGCCACCGGGCTGTTCGTCGGGCCGTTCCCCACCGTGCCGCTGATCCTGTCGGCCCACCTCGCCGCCACGATGTCCGGCACGCTGATGATCGCGGTCGGGGCGGCGCTGTCGAAGGTGTCCCTCGGCGACGGCGAGCGGTCGATCGTCGTGTGGGGGCTCGCGGCGTCGGGGTACCTGAACTGGGTCGCCACGCTGCTCGGGGCGGCCCTCGGGACCCACGCGCTGACCCCGGTCCACGGCGCCGGCACGGCCGGGGTCGCCGCCGAGGCGGTGGTCGGCGGGCTGCTGGTGGCGATGGTGATCGGCACGTTCGCCGGCCTCGCGGTCCTCGTGCGCGGGGCGGCGCGAGGATAGGGTCCGCGCGGGAGGCGCGGATGTGGATCGTGTGGGTCATCGGG
>JBEBJW010000307.1:0-7261 GCA_040079715.1 Myxococcota bacterium
ACACGCGAGCGGGCGGTGTCGGCGGTCGAGGTACAGCCCGTGGAGCTCCTCGTGCCCGAGGTCCCGCAGCGACGGCCCGAGCACCGCGAACGCCTCGTCCGGCGACTGGATCGGCGCCCCCAGCGCCCGCGACCCGACGACCCGCCGCCCGAGCTCGATCGCGGCGTGGACCCGCACCGCGCGGGCCTCCCCCATCCCGACGACCCCGAGCCACTCGTGGGGCTCCATCCGCCCGAGCTCGCCGATCCCGCCGGCGCGATCGAGCAGGTCCGCCGCGATCACCAGCGACGATCGGCCGCCGGCGCCGGTCTCGAGCACCAGCGCCACCAGCTCGGCGTCGCCGAGGGTCCGCGGACCGTCGGTCAGGTATCGCTCGCGCCGTCCCATCCCCGCCTCCCGGGGGCTCCCATGCAAGCCGGGTGCCACCGGAACACCGAGGATCCACCGTGGGTGACCGACGGACGTCCGTCGGTCACCGCCGGCCGACGGTCACGAACGGCCGAGGAACCGCTCCAGCGCGGTCGCGAAGGCGACGGGCGTCTCCTGCATCGGGTAGTGGCCCGCGTTGCCGATCTGCTGGACCTCGAGCCGCGGGTACGCCGATCCGAGCCCGGCGCGCACGGTCTCGTCGCGGAACGGCTCCGCGTCGTGCTCGCCGATCAGCGCGAGCACCGGGAGCTCGCCGCGCACGGAGCCCGCGACCGCCCCCGTCGCGAACATCCGGACGTACCGCTGGGCCGCGACCGGGTCCGCGGACTCTGCCCACCGCCGGAGCTTGAACGCGAGCCAGGTGGGCGACAGCCGGTCGCGCCACCGCTCGCCGAGCACCGCGGCCCGCCGCGACGGGTCGCCGCCGAGCGCCTCGAGCTGCGCTGTGACCTCGGGCGGTACCTGCATGCCCGTCGGCGCGATCGGGGCCACGAGCGCCATCGACGCCACGAGATCCGCCCGGCTCGCCGCGACCTGCTGGGCGACGAGGGTCGACATCGAGTGGCCGACGAGCTGGAACCGCGGCCACCGGAGTCGCGCCGCGAGGGCGATCACGTCGTCGGCGGCCTCGCGCAGGTCGAACCGGCCGGCCATCCCGCGCGACAGGCCGTAGCCGCGCAGGTCGGCGAACACGTAGGTGAATCGGCCGCCGTCGAGGTACGGCAGCGCGGGGTCGTAGTTGCGGTGGTCGCCCATCCAGTCGTGCAGCACCAGCACGCGCTGCGCCCCGCTCCCGAACGGCTCGAATCCCAGCGGCTCAGTCATCGCCGCCACGTACCCCGTCCGGCCGTCCCGGATCACCCCACCTGCGATCGGACCGCCTCCGCGTCCGGGTCGTCGAGGAACGCCCGCAGCTCGGCCAGGAACCCCGCCGGGTCGTCGTGGTGCACGTAGTGCCCGCAGCCGGGGAACGCACGGAACCGGATTCCCGGCAGGCGCTCGGCCAGCGCCCGCCCGTGCGCGATCGGGATGTGGGTGTCGGCCTCGCCCCACAGCACCGCCATCGGCGGGAACGAGGTGATCTCGTGGGTCCGGTCGCTCGCCAGCCGCTCCTGGCCGCGGAAGCTGATCACGTCGCGGACGGTGCGCGAGAACGCGCGGGCGGTGCCCGGCTGGGCGTTGATCCGGATCAGCTCGTCGACGTCGTCCGGGGCCTCCGGTCCGCGCGCCGCCCGCCGCGTCCCGAACGCCATGAACGGCTGGCCGAACCGCTCGACGAAGTACGGGAACGCCGCGAACCGGAGCCAGAAGTTCAGCTCCCGCCCGAGGCCGCCCGCCGCGACCAGCGCGAGGCGTCGGATCCGCGGCCGGCACTCGAGGAGCAGCATCAGCGCCACGCCTCCGCCGTACGAGTGGCCGACGATGTCGACCTCGTCGAGGCCCTGCTGCGCGAGCCACGCCGCCACGAGCTGGGCCTGCCAGGCGAGCGCGTACGACGCGTCCGGGCGGCCGGAGTAGCCGCAGCCGGGCAGATCGAGCAGCAGCACCCGCCGATCGGCCGCGAGGCCCGGGGCGATCGCGCGCCAGGTCAGGTGGGCGTCGCTGAGGCCGTGGAGCAGCACCACCGGCGGGAGCTCCGACGCCTCGCCGAGCTCTGCCCAGTGGAGCGTCACCCCGTCGACCTCGGTGTACCGATGGCGAACCGCCGCGTCCATCGCACGCCCTCCGGGCTGTGTATGGCGATCCGCCCGGCCCCGGGTCAGCGCTCGTCGACGACCTTGCCGATCCGGTGCTTGAGCTTCTCCTTCTCGTCGTGGTCGAGCTTCGCCCACTTCGCCGGGTAGGTGGTGGACAGGTAGTCGTGGACCTTCTGCTTGAGCTCGGCCTTGGTCGCGCCCTGCAGCACGGTGTGATCCGCGGCGACGAGCGCCGCGCCGATGTCCGACACCTTCAACTGGAACATGGGTCCCTCCCTGGCGCCCGACCTATCCCGACCCCTCCTCGCGCAGCCGCGGACGACAGGGCGACGGCAGGACGGGATACCGGGCGGCGGAAGGGGGTACGGATGGACCGGAGGACGTTGGTCGCCGCGATCGGACACGTCGGCGCAGGGATGGTCGCGATCGGGCTGCTGCCGGCCGGGGTGATGAAGCTCTCGGGGAACCCGGAGATGGTCGCCCACTTCGCGGGGTGGGGGTTCCCCGGGTTCTTCGTGTACCTGATCGGCGCGGTCGAGGTCGCGGCGGCGGTGCTGACGGTGGTGCCGCGGACCCGGCTGATCGGCGCCGGGATCGCGCTCGCGGTGATGGTGGCGGCGGCGGGGACCCACCTGCTCCACGGCGAGGCCGGACAGATGGCGCCGGCGCTGGTGATCGGGGCGTTGGCCGGGATCACCGGCTGGACGGCTGTTCCGCGCTGACGGTGTAGCGCGTGTTCTTGCTCCCGCCGGGCTCCCGCGCGACCACCCCGCGGTCCACCAGCTCGTTCAGGTCGCGCTGGGCGGTCGCGATCGAGCAGCCGCCGAGCTGAGCGTACCGCTTGGCGGTGAGCTTGCCGTCGAACCCGTCGTCGAGCACCCGGCCGAGCACCTTCTGCTGGCGCTCGGACAGCGACGCGCCGAACCGGCCCCAGAACGCCGTCCGCCGGATCACCGACCCGACGGTCGCGGTCGCGTCGGTCACCGCTCGGTCGACGCAGCCGACGAACCACCTGAGCCAGTCGGTGACGTCCAGCTCACCGCGTTGGGTGTACTCGAGCACCCGGTAGTACTCGGCGCGCTCCTGCCGGATCCGAGCCGACAAGCTGTAGAATCGCTGCTCCGACCGCTCGTCCTGAGCGAGCGCGCGATCCGAGATCGCCCGCGCCAATCGGCCGTTCCCGTCCTCGAACGGGTGGATCGTCACGAACCACAAGTGCGCGAGCCCGGCGCGGAGCAGGCCCTCGGTCCCGTCGTCGGTCGCGAACCAGCGCAGGAACCGCGCCATCTCGGCGTCGACCCGATCGGCGGGCGGCGCCTGGTAGTGGACCCGCGGGCGCCCGACCGGACCGGACACGACCTGCATCGGGCCGTCGGTGTCTTCGCGCCAGCCCCCGGTTCGGACCCGGACCGGGCCGGTGTACCCGGTCGGGAACGCCTGCCAGCCGGTCAGCCGCGCGACCGTCAGGGGGGCGTCGAGCTGCGCGACCGCGTCGAGGGCCATCGCCACCACCGCGTCGGTCCGCCGATCGACCGGTCCGAGGCCCGCGTCGTCCACCCCGAGCCGACGGACGACCGACGAGCGGACCGCGGCGCGATCGAGGTGCTCCCCCTCGATCTCGGAGCTCTGGACGACGTCCTCGACCACCGACCCGACCGCTGCCTGCTGGCGCAGCGCGAACCCCACGCCGTCGAGCACGCCGAGCAGCCGACCCTGGCGGCGGCGCGCCTCGCCCACCACCGGCAGGAGCGCGGCGTCCGACCACCGGAACCGCGGCCAGTCGGCTCGCTCCCACACGTACACCGTGCCTCCGTTCTCCTCACCTATCGCGGCGAATCCCAGCGATGCGGAGAACCGCGCGGAGAATCTGCGGAGAATCTGCGGAGAATTCCCTCCCTCGGGAGGGCAGGGGTGGGGTGGACACAATTGTCCCGCAGCCCGGGCCCACTCCCACGGCAAATTTCCCTGGCTCGGTCATCGGTTGGAGGCCGATCAGCGCCGCTGGAAATTTCCGTGTGAGCCTCCGGGCCCGGTCCGCTCAATTCAGCTTCGCCCGACGAAGTCCGGGGCGAAGATGAATCACACGCGGGCGAGGATCGCGTCCGCCAGCCGCTCCGCCGCGCTGGGGCCGTGGCGGAAGAACAGGCACGGCTCGACCAGCTCGAGCTCGACCAGCATCGGGCCGGTCGGACCCACCAGCCAGTCGACCCGGGCGTACGCCAGCCGCTGCCCGAGCGCCCCGAGCGCCGCCGCCGCCAGCGCCCGCTCGGCCGGCTCCGGCTCGTGCGGGACATCGGTGGCGCCGTGATCGTCTTGGACCCGGTAGTCGCCCGGGACCGGGATCTTCCGCACCCAGTGCGTGATCTCGCCGTCGATCGCGATCGCCGACCGCTCGCCCGCGGTCTCGACCGACGCGACGTACGGCTGGACCAGCACGTCGACCCGCGGCAGCCACTGCGCGAGGTGGGCCCGGGCGGTCGCGAGCCCGTCCGGGTCGGTCCGGAACACGAGGGTCCCCGCCGCGGTGGCCCCGACCGCGGGCTTCGCGAACGCGACCGGCCACGGGATCGCGCCCAGATCGGGCTCCTCCCCCCGGGTCAGCCACACCGTCGGCGGCTGGGGCACGTCGAGCCCGCGGAGGTACGACTTGTGGGTGTTCCACCGGAGGATCTCCGGCGGGTTGATCAGCCGCGGCACCCGGTCGATCCACCCGAGGAACGCGTCCCGGCGCTCGTGGTAGTCCCAGGTCGCCCGCGGGACCACCGCGTCGTACGCGCCCCAGTCGACGGCGGGGTCGTCCCACGCCGGCGTCTCGACCGCCGCGCCGCGCGCCCGGAGCGCCGCGTGGAGCCCCCGATCGTCGCGCTCCCACGGCCGCGGGTCGTCCGCCGACGACGCCACCGGCCAGGTCTCCACCTTCCGACACCCCGCGAGCCCGATCCGCATGACCCCGTCTATCGAGATAGGGAGGGCCGTCACCAGGAGGATGTCGTGGCCGTGCGTTTGACGCACCGCGTCGCCTGCGCGGGTTGAGCCAGCAAGCTCGGCCCGGGGGTCCTCGGGCCTGCGACGGCTTCACTCGCGCGGCAGACCGATCCGCGCCTGCTCGTCGGGTTCGACCTGGCCGACGACGCTGGAGTGGTGCGCCTCGACGCCGAGCGCGCCCTGGTCCAGACCGTCGACTTCTTCACCCCGGTGGTCGACGACCCGTACCTGTTCGGCGCGATCGCCGCGACCAACGCCCTGTCCGACGTGTACGCGATGGGCGGGGTCCCGCTGTCGGCGATGAACGTGCTGTGCTGGGACGACTCGCTCCCGGCCGAGATCCTCCACGAGATCCTGCGCGGAGGGATGGACAAGGTGCTCGAGGCCGGCGCGATGCTGGTCGGTGGCCACTCCGTGACCGACACCGAGATCAAGTTCGGGATGGCGGTCACCGGCCTCGTCCACCCGGACCGGATCTGGAAGAACCAGGGCAGCCGCCCCGGCGACGCGCTGGTCCTGACGAAGCCCCTCGGGTCCGGCATCGCCACCACCGCGCTCAAGCGCGACCAGTGCCCGCCCGAGACCGAGCGGGCCGCGATCGCCGCGATGTCCACCCTGAACCGTGCCTCCCGGGACGCGGCGGTCGAGCTCGGGATCGACGTCCACGCCTGCACCGACGTGACCGGGTTCGGGCTCGCCGGGCACGCGTGGGAGATGGCGCGGGCGAGCGACGTGCGGCTCGCGTTCGACACCGCCGCGATCCCGGTCCTGCCGGGGGTCGTCGCGCTCGCCGAGGCCGGCCACCTGACCCGCGGCGAGACGTCGAACCGGGCGTACGTCGGGGCGGCCCTGTCGCTCGACGGCGTGCCCCGCCCGCTCGCGTCGGTGATGGTCGACCCGCAGACCTCGGGCGGCCTGCTGTTCGCGGTGTCCGACGCCGACGCCCGACGCCTCGTCGACGCCGGGGTCGGGGTGGTGGTCGGGCAGGTCACGAACGGTCCCGCGGCGGTCGCGTTCCGGTGATCGGTCGGGTACGTGGGCGCCGGAGGATCTTGCCCATGCCGCGTTACGAGGTCGTGTACTTCGACATCCGGGGCCGCGCCGAGCCGATCCGCCTGCTGCTGGCGCTCGCCGGTCAGGCGTTCGACGACACCCGCCACGCGTTCGACGCCTGGCCGGTCCACAAGCCCACCACCCCGCTCGGGCAGGCGCCGGTGCTGGTCGAGCGCGACGGGACGACCGAGCTGCGGATCCCGCAGAGCCAGGCGATCCTCCGCCACCTCGCCCGGGTCCACGGGCTGTACGGCGCGACCGAGGCCGAGCACGTGGCGTGCGACGTGGTGGTCGAGACCTGCGGCGATCTGCGCCAGGCGCTGGCGCCGCTCCGGTTCGGGCCGGGGGCGAACGATCCCGTCGCGAAGCAGAAGTTCCTGACCGAGGCGCTCCCGGATCACCTCGGCCGGATGCGGCGGCTGCTCGCGGCCGGTCCGAAGTCCGGGTGGTTCGTGGCCGAGGCCCCGACCTGGGCCGACATCACCGCGTTCGACACGGTCGAGGTGCTCCATGGGTTCGAGGCGTCGTCGCTGGCCGACGCGCCCGAGCTGCTGGCGTTCGCCGACCGGATGCGGGCCGTCCCGCAGATCGCCGCGTACCTGACCGCGCGGGCGGCGGCGAACCGCTGAGCGCCGCGATCCTGGCGTGGCTCGCGTGCACCCCGGGGGACACCCCGCGGTTCGAGCGCGACACACCGGCGATCGACCCGGTCCCGGGCCAGACCCTGTCGCGACGGCTGCGGGTGACGCTCGACCGGCCCGCCGCGTTGTCGATCGCGGTGGTGGACCGCCGCGGCAGCCGGACCCTCGACCGACCGGCGGACCGGGTCCACGACGTGCCGCTGGTCGGGTTCGGGCCGGGCGACCACGTCGAGGTCACGGTCACCGCCGCCGACGCCCACGGGGAGACCGCCGCGACGACGTCGTTCGACACGGGACCGCTGCCGGACGGGTTCCCGACGCTCGACGTGCTGGTCCACGATCCGGCGCGGGTCGAGCCCGGGTTCACCGTGGTCGAGCTCGCGCAGGTCGCGCACCCGGACCGGGTGAGCTGGCTCGCCGCGATCGACGACCAGGCCGAGGTCCGGTGGGTGTGGG
>JBEBJW010000308.1:0-7256 GCA_040079715.1 Myxococcota bacterium
GTATGGGGCCAGAGCCCCACCCGAGACGTATATCACAGTCAATGGGGGCGCCGGAATACACTGTACCCGTTCGTGTGACCCCGCTCCGGCCGCGACGGGCGGGGAGCCCGACCGGGGGCCGCGGGTTCCCCATCGGCCGGGGAGGCGGGATGGCGCGCACCGTCGAGGTGACGCCCGAGCGTTGGCTGCCGCGCGGCGAGGTCCTGGTCACCGAGCGCGGGCTGCGGCCGTTGCTCGTGTGGGGTGGGATCGTCGGCGAGCCGGCGCGCGTGCGGATCGTCCACAAGGGCGGCCACCAGGTGCGCGGCGAGTGGGTGTCGAGCCCGGTCCCCCACGCCCGGCGGGTGGCGCCCCGGTGCGAGCACTACGAGCCTTGCGGCGGGTGCTCGTGGATGCACCTCGATCCGGCCGGTCAGGCCGACGCACGGGTCACGTTGATCCGCCAGATCCTGACCGAGGAGGGAGTGGACGCCACCGTGGTCCCGGTCACCGGCGCCGACCTCGGGGTCCCGTCGGCCGGGTTCCGCCACGTGGTGAAGGTCGGGTTCGGCGTGTCGGACACCGGCCGGCCGAAGATCGGCGCGTGGGGCCGCCACTCGCGCAACGTGGTCCCGATCCCGAACTGCCTCGTCGCGGCGCCGATCCTCCGCAAGACGATGATGTCGCTCGCCCACCACACCCTCGCCCTCGGGATCCCGCCGTACGATCCGCAGACCCGGCGGGGGGTGCTTCGGGCCGCAGTCCTCCGCGCCAGCCGGACCACCGGCGAGGTGCTGGTCACGCTGGTCGCCGCTCGCCGCGAGTTCCTGTTGTCCGAGCTCGCGGAGGAGCTCGGCCGCGGGGTCAACGCCGTCGTCGGCACCTGGCTCCACCTCAACGACGGCGAAGGCAACGCGATCTTCCAGCGCGACGACCAGGGCGTCGTCGGGGTGGTCCCGCTCGCCGGCAAGGAATGGATCGAGGAGCGCCTCGACGACGTGGTGTACCGGATCGGCCCCGGCGACTTCTTCCAGACGAACCCGGCGGTCGCCGAGCTGCTGTACCGCCGGATCGGCGACGCGCTCGAGCTCGCCACCGGCGACGCGGTGATCGACCTGTACTCCGGCGTCGGCGGGGTCGCGCTCCAGGCCGCTCGCCGCACCGGGTTCGCGCTCGGGGTCGAGGAGATCGACGGGGCCGTCCAGCGCGCCCGCGAGTCGGCCCGGCTGAACAAGCTCCCGGCCGAGTTCGTGTGCGGGCAGGTGCTGGAGCTGCTGCCGGACCTCGTCCGACGGTTCAAGGGCGCGGGGCCGAAGGTGGTGGTCGATCCGGCGCGGCGGGGGCTCGAGCCCGGGGTGGTCGACGCGATCGTGTCGCTCGAGCCGTCAGCGGTCGCGTACGTGTCGTGCAACCCGGTGGCGATGGCCCGGGACCTCCGGGCGTTCACCGCCCACGGGTACAAGATCGGCGACATCGAGCCGTTCGACATGTTCCCCCACACCCCGCACGTCGAGTGCCTGGTGGTGCTGACCCCGCCGAACGCGCCGGCCGCGTCCCGTCGCTCGCCGAAGCGGCAGCTCGTTCGCTGACCGGCGCGGGATCCCGAACCGCAGTGGATCTCCGATGGATTCGCTGCGCGTCTCCTTGACGCCATTTCGGGTGCGCGGTACCGGTTGTGCATGCCGAGCATCGTGAACCTCGTCCCGACCGTATCCGCCCGCGCGTGCCCTCCGGTGGCCTGCGCGCTGCGGTCCTGTCCGGATGGGTCCGCGGTGCGCGGAGGTGGCGCAGGCTGATCGGGTCTCTACCCGTTCGTGCCTTCGAAGCCCCCTCCGGACGCCCCGGTCGGGGCTTCGGTGTTTCTGTGTTCCCCGCTCGACCTGGTTCCTTGACATCCCTTCGACTTCCTCCGCCCGTACGCGCCCCGGGCGGTCGGATCCGTGTCGGATCCGGGGAGTAGCATGGTCGGCGTGCGTTTTTCCGCAAACATGCCCGCTGGATTCGTCCGGTCGGGCTCTGTTCACGGAGGGGTAGCCGAATTGGTACAGGCACCAGACTGAATATCTGGCTCGAAAGAGCTCCCGCCCTTCACCTCGCCCTCCCGGTCTCCGGAGGGGCACCCGATCGGGCATACACGCACATGTGGGTTCGAATCCCATCCCCTCCACCTTTCTGACGTTGTTCACCCCGCAGCATAGCTGCCGGTCGGTGTCCACCCGACCGAGGCTCCGCCTGCTGACGTTTCCTCTGTGGAGGGGCTGCCGGTCGGTACGAACCCTGACCGCGGCACCTCGACGTTTGTTTCCCCTGTGGAGGGGCTGCCGGTCGGTACGAACCCTGACCGAGGCACCTCGACGTTTGTTTCCCCTGTGGAGGGGCTGCCGGTTGGTACCGGCACCGGATGGTAACTCCGGCTCCAAAAGAGCAACTGCCTTCGACCTCGCCTCCCTCACCGGAGGCACCCCCGACGGGCACACAAGCGAACTGTAGGTTCGACTCCTACCCCCTCCACAACCCCTCTCTCCGTCTCCTCACCGAGTCCACTCCGTCTCGGGTGGCGTGTCCACCCCCCAATCAGGAGGCCCCGATGAACGTCGACCCGCGGATCGAGGCCCTCGGTCCGGCCGAGCGCCTGATCGCCACCCTGCTCGCCCACGCGGACCACCTGGTCCACAACCGCCCGGGGATCGTGGTCCCGGACCCGTCGTCGGTCACCGGCGTCCAGTGGTCGCCGGTCACCTGGCGCGACGAGGACGGCGCCCGCGTCGTGTACAAGCTGGTCAAGGGCAAGCCGCCGGTCCGGCTCGGGACGATGGGCGCCGACGGTCGGGTCCGCGACGGCGACCGGCGGGTCGGTGACTACCGGCGTCCGGGGCTGTTCCCGGAGGTCGCGGCCTGGATGTGGCGCCAGATCGCCGCCGTGTGGACGCTCGACAACGAGTTCGCCGCGCGGTGGGCGAGCTGGTCGTTCGGGCAGGAGCACCGGGACCTGAAGGTCGCGCTCGCCGCGTTCATGCTGGTCCAGACCCGGTCCGGCGAGCCGGTGCGCGACGCCGACGGGACCGTGGTGTTCCGCGACGACGACTTCCGCGAGATCGGCGAGGCGATGGTCCTGATCCGACGCAAGGACGGCAAGGACCTGAACCCGAAGCTGCTCCTCCGGGTCGGCGAGCTGCTCGAGCTGCCCGTGATCGCGGCGATCAACCGCGAGCTCGGGTTCGGGCGGTCCGCGCGGAACCCGGCCCTCGGTCGGTGGCCGAAGGCGGTCGAGAAGTGGCTCCGGCACCGCGAGCAGAACCCGGCCCTCCTCGACGGCCTGGTCAACGCGGGGTTCCGGACCACCGTGATGGCGCTCGCGCAGAAGGTGAAGTACAAGCCCGAGTCTCCGGCGTTCTTCGCAAAGCTCCGCTGGAAGCAGAAGCAGGCGGCGGATGGCCGTCGGCAGCTCGCGATCGGCGTGGCGGTGTCGGCGGCGGAGTCGTGGGCCGAGAAGTCCGAGGCCGAGATCTGCGAGGCGATCGTCGCGACCCGCCCGTCGTTCAAGCGGGTGGTCGGGATGGTGCCGCCGTCGATCGGGCTGACCCGGGCGATCGTCGCGGCGTCGGTCGAGGCGGGCTCGCTGTCCGACACCGACCTGCTGATCTTCACCCCGACGCTCGAGGCGCTCGGGCTGCTCGAGGTCCCGTCGGTCAAGACCCGGTGGGAGCGGGCGGTCGGCGCGGCCGAGAACCAGCGGGCGGCGCACGTCGCCGAGCGGGTCTCGCGCAAGGAGGTCAAGGATGCGCTCGTGGCCTCCGCCGACGCGGCCGTCGGCAAGGCCGTCGCCGAGGTGGTCCGCGGGCTGCGGATCTACTTCCTCGTCGACATCTCCGGCTCGATGGGCCAGGCGATCGAGACCGCGATCACCTACGTCACGAAGCTCCTCGGCGGGTTCCCGCTCGACAAGCTCCACGTCGCGGTGTTCAACACCGTCGGGCGGGAGATCGCGATCAAGCACGCCTCGTCGGTCGGGGTCGCCGCTGCGTTCCGTGGGATCACGGCCGGCGGCGGCACCGACTACGGCGCGGGGGTGCTCGCGCTCCGCGACAAGCGGCCGGCGGCGGACGAGGAGGCGCTGTTCGTGTTCGTCGGCGACGAGCAGGCGTCCGAGTTCGATCGGGCGGTCCGCGAGTCCGGGCTGAACCCGATCGCGTTCGGCCTGCTGAAGGTCTCCGGCGGCGAGGCGGACCGCGCGGTGCGAGAGACGGCGTCCCGCCTCCGCATCCCGTGGTTCCCGCTCGACGAGAAGATCTTCGCCGACCCGTACGCGGTCACCCGGACCCTCCGGACCCTGATCGCGTCGGTGCCGGTGTCGACGGTGGCGGCCTCGCCGACGCGGGTCGCGCTCGTCGACACGATCCTGAAGACCGACCTGCTCCACAAGCCGGTCTGGGCCTGATCGACTCACCGGGGGCGCACCGACAGCCGCACCCCGGTGCGCGGCCGGAGCGTCACCGCCGGCATCAGGTCGAGGGTCGCGCCGTCGACCGGCTCCAGCGCGAGGCGCTGGAGCCAGGTCGCGAGCACCAGCACCGCCTCGAGCTTCGCGAAGTGGTTACCGATGCACACCCGGGGCCCGCCGCCGAACGGGAACCACGCGAACCGCGGCAGCGACCGCGTCTCGTCTCCGAGCCACCGCTCCGGCCGGAACCGGTCGGGCTCGCGCCACCACCGCGGGTCGCGATGGACGACCCACGGCGCCATCAGGATCTGCGCCCCGCGCGGGATCGGGTGCCCCTGGACCACCACGTCGGCGGTCGGGGTCCGCCCGATCACCCACGCCGGCGGGTACAGCCGCAGCGCCTCCTGGATCACCGCGTCGACCCACCGCAGCTGCGGGACGTGGGCGAGCGTCGGGGCGGCGCCGGCGAGCACGGCGTCGAGCTCCGCCACCACCGCCGCCTGGACCTCCGGGTGGTGCGCGACCAGCCACGCTGCGTACGACAGGGTGAGTGCCGTGGTCTCGTGCCCGGCGAGGAACAGCGTCACCGCCTCGTCGGCGAGCTGTTCGTCCGACATCGGCGCCCCGTCGTCGTCGCGGGCCGCGAGCAGCCGGCCGAGCAGGTCGTCACCGTCGACCCCCGACGCCCGCCGCGCTGCCACGATCGACCCGAGCGCGTCCCCGATCGTCGCCCGAGCGGCCCGGATCCGCCGCCGCCCGGCGGTCGGCACCCACGGGGGCAGCATCCGCCGCCAGCTCCGGACCTCCTGCTCGAACGCGTGCATGAACGCGTCGATCTCCGCCCCGACCGACCGACCCGGTCCCGCGTCCGAGCCGAACAGCGTCCGGAGCACGATCTCGAGCGTGGCGGCGGTCAGGTCGGCGTGCACGTCGCGGATCCCCGGGGAGATCGACGCCAGCTGGGTCCGGGCGGCGTCGACCATCACCTCGGCGTACCCGGCGAGGTGCCGCGGCTGGAACGACGGCGCGGCCAGCTTGCGCTGCCGCTTCCACAGCGGATCCTCGGCGGTGAGCAGCCCGTTCCCGAGCAGGCGCGACAGCCCGTGGGTGAGCGCGTCCTTGTGCATCACGTCGCGGAGCTCGAGCAGGACCTGTTCGATCCCGTCCGGATGACTGACCAGCCACACCGACTCGGCGCCGATCGTGTAGTGCACCACGTCCCCGTACTGGGCGGGCATGGCGGTGAAGAACGCGAGCGGGTCGCGGGCGAGCGCGACCAGCGACCCGACCACCGGCCAGCCCCGCGGACCGGGCGTGGGCGCGACGGGTGACGCGACGACGGCTTCCATCCGACCTCCGATGGGAGCAAAATATGAGCGGGTGCTCGGATCTGGAAGTTCGCGTCGGGCTCGCGTTCGAGCGGCGGAGGCTCACCGGTGAACAACGCGCGTCGAATGCCGGTTCAGGATCGGGCGCACGCCACGGTCGACGTCCTGCTCGACGCGACCGCTCGGGTTCTGGTCGAGGTCGGGTACGCCCGGCTGTCCACCAACCGGGTCGCCCGGCGGGCCGGGGTCAGCGTCGGCTCGCTGTACCAGTACTTCGCGGACAAGGATGCGCTGATCGAGGCGCTCAGCCGGCGGATCACCGAGGCGCAGGTCGCGGTGATCCTGTCGCAGCTCGACGCGTCGACCGACCAGCCGCTCGACCAGACCGTGCGGGGGCTGATCCGCGGGATCATCGCCGCGAAGCGGGTCGAGCCGGCGCTCACCCGGGCCCTCGTGACCCAGGTCCCGCGCGACGGGCGGATCGACGTCGAGCGGACGATGACCCGTCGGCTGTGCGAGGTCGTCAGCATCACCGTCCGCCGGCGCAAGGACGAGCTCCGGCCGGTCGACCCGGAGCTCGCGGCGTTCACCCTGGTCCACGCGACGTTCGCGGTGGTCCGGGCGGCGATCGAGGATCGACCCGAGCTGTTGGTCGACGACGCCCTCGCCGACAGCCTGTCCGAGCTGTGCCTGCGGTACCTGGTGCCGCGGTGACCCGCCGATCGGCGCTCGCGGCGGTCGGGATCGCGGCCGTCGCGGCAGCGGGCCTCGCGGCGATGGGGCGGTCGTGGTGGTGCGCGTGCGGCAGCCCCCTCCTCTCGTGGGGGGGCCCGTGGTCGTGGGACATCTGGAGCGAGCACAACTCGCAGCACCTGGTGGACCCGTACGCGTTCACCCACGTCCAGCACGGCGTCTTGTTCTACCTCGTCCTCCGGCTCGTCCTCGGAGCGCGCCGCGCGGATCTGCGGTTCGGGCTCGCGCTCGGGATCGAGGCGCTGTGGGAGATCGTCGAGAACACCGACGCCGTGATCCAACGGTACCGAGAGACCACGATCTCCCTCGACTACTACGGCGACTCGATCGCGAACTCCCTGTCGGACCTCGCGATGTGCGCGATCGGGTTCACGCTCGCGCGAAAGCTGCCTGCGTGGATCACGGTGACGGGGTACGTGGCGGTGGAGCTCGGGCTGCTCGCGACGATCCGCGACAGCCTGACGCTGAACGTCGTGATGCTGGTCGCGGGTGGCTCGCCCCTCGGGGAGGCGATCGCGGCCTGGCAGAGCGGCGGCCGCCCCGGCGCGGGACCATAGCCGGCCGACCGACCGGACGGGGGTCCCCCGATCTGGGGACACACCTGTGGATAAGCTTCCACCCGGGTTGCGCAGGCCGCAAGCGGGGTGTGCGAAAACCTACGTCCGGGCGTGCAGAACGGGCGGCGGTCCCGTCCGCACATCCCAGGACCGGCGCTGGGGACAATCGACCTCGGACCGACCGCGGCAGCGGCCTCC
>JBEBJW010000309.1:0-7255 GCA_040079715.1 Myxococcota bacterium
ACATGAACCGGTCGCCGTCCTTCGACAGGCCGTACCGACCGGCCGGGACCGCGCCGCCGGACACGAACCGCCCGTGGCGATCGCCCTTGACCTTGTCGACGACCTTCGCCGGATCGAGCTTCGCCTCGACCCGCTCGATCGTGGTGTCGTCGACGAACTTCACCCCGAGGTACCACCACGGGCCGGGGCGGGTGTAGGGCGCGTCCGGCGTGCCGAACTTCCGGGTGCCCGACTCGACCAGCGGCTCGAGCTTCAGCTCGTCGACCGCCGACTTGCCGACCAACACCAGGTACTCGTCCGCCCGGATCAACTGGACCTGATCCGGGATGTTGTCCGGCAGGCGGACGCGCTGATCCGTGCCGAACACCGGGTCCGCCGTGACCTCGGAGCTGGTCTTGAGCATCGTCAGCGCGCCGTTCGCGAGGTGGTACACCCCCGAGGCCTTCGGCACCCGCCAGGCGGTCAGGTCCGTCGGCTGCCCCCAGCCGCCGTCCGGGATCTCGTCGATCTCGACGAACCACAGATCGTCGCGGTCCGGCGCGAGGACGTACCCCGACCCGGCGCACAGGTGATCGAACACGAACTTGCCGTCCGCTCCGACCTCGGTGTCGAACGTCTGGCACGACATCGCCGCGTTCTGCGGGTCCTTCGCCGCCGCCTTGATCCGGTACGGACCGGGGATCGGCTCGCCGGTCAACCCGTCGACCACCCGACCTTCGACGGTGACCGTGCTGCATCCGGCCAGGCCGAGCCACCCGAGCACCCCGACCATCCTGGCTGAGACCATCGCTCCCTCCCCGCTGGTCGAGGAGCGTACCCGGTGCGGCGCGCCCGGACAAGCGACGCCGGTCAGGCCGAAATCGTTCGGATCGCCGCCACGAACGCGCGGGCCCGCTCGGCGACCCGATCCGCGACCCGCCCCGGATCCGCCGCGTCGTCGGGCGGACCGCTCCCGAACAACACCTCGCGCGACGACGAGATCAGCGCGCCGAGACCGTCGGCCCGGACGTGCGGCCGGACCTCCGCCGGACCCGCGCCCTGCGCGCCGAACCCCGGCACCAGGAACCAGGAGTTCGGCATCCGCTGCCGCCAGTGCGCGACCTCCGCCGCCGGCAGGGTCGCCGCGACCACCGCCCCGACCGAGCCGAGCGCCGCGCTGTCCGCGCCGCCCGCCGGGAGGCACCGCGCCGCGACGTGGGCCGCCACCGCCTCGGCGATCCCGGTGTCGACCTGCCACGGGCCCGCGCCCGGGTTGCTGGTGCGAACCAACACGAACAGACCCTTGCCGGCCGGCAGGCGCCGCTCGTACGGCATCAGCGACTCCGGCCCGAGGTACGGCGAGACGGTGGCGGCGTCGGCCCCGAGCGGACCGACGTCGTCGAGCTGCGCGACCGCGTACGCCTCGGCGGTCGACCCGATGTCGCCCCGCTTGCCGTCCACGATCACCACCAACCCGGCGTCGCGGGCCTGGTGAACCACGTCGGCCAGCACCGCGAGCCCGGGGGCGCCGAGCTGCTCGAACAGGGCCGACTGCGGCTTGACCACCGGCACCAGCGGCGCCACGACCTCGATCACCGTCCGACAGAACCGGCCGACCGCGGCGGCGGCCTCGTCGGCGGACATCCCACGGGCGACGCCGGGCACCCGGTCGAGGAACGGGTCGAGCCCGACGCAGCCGAAGTTCCCGACCGCGCGCACCCGGTCGGCCAGCCGCTCGCCGAACGCGGTCACCGACGGGACCAGGTCTCGATCACGTCCGACGGGTACAGCGACGGCACCCGGATCGCCCGATCGGTGAGCAGCCCGGTGGGGGCCTCGACCACCGCCGTCGACACGCGCAGGTCCGACACCACGTCGCCCGACGCCGGCTCGACCTCGATCACCCGGACGACCTTGTCACCCCGCCCGAGGGCGGTGTTGTCGATGCCGTCTTCCTCGTGGAGGTACGCGAACGTCCCGAGGACCGTGCCGACCGGGGTCACGTCGGCGTTGCCGAGCGCCTGGCTGTACAGCGGGTACGCGGCGCCCGGGTGCTCGAACGCCAGCGACACGGTCATCGCCGCCTCGTCGACCGTGAACTGGGCGAGCCGCGACCGCAGGGGGCCGGGCTCCGGGGTCTGACTGTACGGGGTGGTCCGCCACTCGTTCCCGTTGTCGAACAGGGTGATGGCACCGTCCGGCCCGACCATCGGGGCGTGCTGGTGGTACTGCCACGAGAACGGCGGCCCGCCGGAGGTCGAGACCGGCTCGAGCAGGAACGGGCGGAGCGCTGCCGGCCAACCGTCGTGGTTCGCCAGGATCCACACGAGGTCACCGTCCGGCAGCGACAGCTTCACCACCGCGTCCTGGTGCCGGAGCGACACCAGCACGGCGTCCTCGCCCGGCAGCGGCACGATCGCGTTCGCGTGGGCCCAGTCGTACGCCCCGCTGTTCTCCTCGAGCGAGCCGAACCCGATCCGCTCGGGCGACAGGCGGTCGGCCATCGACCACTCGCTCAGCAGGGTGCCGTCTGCCGCGTAGTGCACGACGTGATCGTCGTCGATCGTCGCCGGACCGGTCACCGACGGATCCGACTCGGACGTGGGGTAGTCGGCGACCGCGTACGGGACCTTGTGGAAGGTCCAGAACGAGCCGTCGTCGTCGAACGCGACCTCGTGGTGGAGATCGTACGCGATCGGGATCGCGTCCTCCACCTCGGACCCCTCGGGGTACCACCGGTCGAACACCGCCCCCGCGGCGTTCCACCGGGCGACGCCCTCGCCGAGCATCGCGGTGAACGCGCCGTCGACGTACGACAGCGCCCGGATCGTGCCGACCCCGGGCGCGTAGGTCCACACGACCTCGCCGGCGGCGTCGACCGCGACCACGGTGGCCACGCCGCCGACCTCGACCGGCAACACCGTGTAGCCCGGCGCCATCCGCGCCGGATCCGCGACCAACGCGTCGAACGTGGTCGGCAGCGACACGGGCCCGGTGTCGAGCGGGAGGGTGGCCTCGACCGCGGCGCCCGCCTCGTCGACGAACGTGGCGGTCAGCGTGTAGTCGGAGTCGGCCCGCAGCCCGAGCACCGACAGGTCGTGGTCGATCGCGAAGTCCGGGAACGCGATCGTGCGCCGCTCGGCCCCGTCGTCGAGCGCGAGGGTGGCGCGGGTCGGCCGATCGGTCGACGCGAGCAGCCGCTGGACCAGCCGCACCGTGGTGGGCACCGGCAGCTCGAGGTGCGGCTCCGCGGTGAACACCGGCGGGTCGTCCGGCTCGATCGGCGTGGTGCCGGTCTCGGACGTGACCGGGTCCGTCCCGGAGTCGGTGGTCGGGAACGAGCCCGAGGGTGAACCGTCACAACCAGCGAGGAAGTACCACACCTCGGCAGTGTACCTCGTCCCGCGCGGGGCGGCTGCCGAGAACCCCGCGCCCGCATACGCTGTCCACGATGGCGTCCTCCCCGTTCGCGTTCCTCGACCTCGCCGACCTCGACCCCCGGGCCGTCCGGCGCGAGCTGTTCCCCGCCCTGGCGGTCGCGATCATGGGGATCCCCCAGGGGATCGCGTACGCGCTGATCGCGGGGCTGCCGCCGGCGATGGGGCTGTACGCCTCGGCGGTGCCGGCGATCGTCGGGGCGCTGCTCCGGTCGTCGCGCCAGGTGATCGTCGGGCCGACCAACGCGGTCAGCCTGCTGTTCGCGACGTCGATCGCCGCCCGGATGGAGGATCCCGTGTCGGCGGCGGCCACCCTCGCGCTGCTGGTGGGCGCGCTGCAGGTCGGCGCCGGGTTCCTCCAGCTCGGGAGCCTGGTCGACTACATCTCCGCCGCGGTGGTGACCGGGTACGTCACCGGCGCCGCGACCCAGATCGCGGTCGGCCAGCTCGCGAACGCCACTGGCACCCACGCGCAGCCCGGCGACATCCTCACCCGGTTCGGCAGCTGGCTCGGGTCGCTCGGCGACGCCGACCCGTACGCGATCGGGCTCGCGACGCTGTCCGTCGTGATCGTGGTCTGGCTCCGGCGGTACCTGCCGCGCGGCGTGCCGATGCTGATCGCGCTGCTCGCGACCACCGCGGTGACCTGGCTGTTCAGCCTGCACGAGCAGGGCGTGCAGGTGATCCGCGATCTGGCGCCGATCCCCGCCGCGCTGCCGCCGATCGAGCTCCCGGCGCTCCACGGCGCGATCGCCCTGTTCCCGGCGGCGGTCGCGACCACGGTGCTGTCGCTGGTCGAGTCGACGTCGATCGCCCGGACGCTCGCGTCGAAGTCGGGCGAGCGGTTCGACGTGACCACCGACTTCGTCGGCCTCGGGGCGGCGAACCTCGCGGCCGCGTTCTTCGGCGGGTACCCGGTGTCCGGCAGCCTGGCGCGCTCGGCGCTCGCGGCGGAGCTCGGCGGGCGCACGCGCCTCGTCGGGGTCGGCGCCGGCCTCGCGATGATCGTGGTCGGCGCCAGCCTCGGCCCGGTGGTGAACTTCGCGCCGATCCCGGGGATCGCCGGGGTGATCCTGATCGTCGCGGCGGATCTGATCGACGTGAAGCGGATCCGCGCCCTGCTGTCCGCCGGGTCGACCGACCGGTTCGCGTTCCTCGGGACGGTGCTCGGGGCGTGGATCCTGCCGCTCGACCAGGCGATCTACGTCGGCGTGGGCATCAGCATCGTGCTGTTCCTCCGCCGCGCCCGGCTGCTGATCGTCCGCGAGCTCGTGCTCGCGCCGGACAAGACGTTCCGCGAGGTCGAGCTCGGCGCGTTGCTCGGCGGCGAGGCGGTCCGCTGCGCGTCGATCCGGGTGGTCCACGTCGAGGGGCCGCTGTTCTTCGGCGCCGCCGGCGAGCTCGAGCAGGCGCTGTTCTCGCTGATCGACGACCCGGAGGTCCGGGTGGTGATCGTGCGGCTCAAGCGGGCCCACGGGATCGACTTCACCACCGCCGCGGTGCTCGAGCACGCCCACGCGGTGATGGCGGCGGGCGGTCGGCACCTGATGCTGGTCGGGATGCGCAAGGACGTGATGGAGCGGCTCGAGAACATCGGCGTGGCCGAGGCGTTCGCCGAGGGCGAGCTGTACCCGACCGAGCCCGGCTGGTTCCAGGCGATGCACCACGCGCTCGAGCGGGCGGTCGAGCTCGTCGACGCCGCCCCGTCGACCCACCGGTGCGCCCTGTGCCCGATCGCGCGGTACGTTCACGGGACCCCGCCGCCGGTCGACCGCCGCGACGACCAACCCGCCGGGACAGCGGATCCGGCGATCGATATGGCATGATGGTCGGATTCGGTTCGCCCGGCCCATCGGGCGGACCGGAAGGTCACTCCCCTGGGCGGGAATACGGTTCGGAGCGACGATGATCGAGAACTTCACGCCGGTGTCGGCGGTCGTGGGCGGGGCGCTGATCGGCGCCGCGGCCTCCCTGTTGTGGTGGAGCGACGGGCGGGTCGCCGGGATCAGCGGGATCTGGGACGCGTCGGTCGCGCTCACCCCGCGGGATCGCCGGTGGCAGGTCGTGTTCGTCGCCGGCCTCTTCCTCGGCGGGCTCGCGTGCCGGTGGTTCGCGCCCGAGGTGTTCGCGGTCCCGGCGGGGCGCTCGCTCGCGGCGGTGACGCTCGGCGGGCTGCTGGTCGGGTTCGGGACCCGGATGGGGCGCGGCTGCACCAGCGGCCACGGGATCTGCGGGCTGTCGCGCGGGTCGTCGCGGTCGCTCGCGGCGGTGGTCACGTTCATGGCGACCGGGTTCGCCACCGCGACCGCGCTCGGGTGGCTCGGCTGGACCGGGGGTGCCCCGTGAGCCGGTGGCTGCCGGTGTTCGCGGCGGGGCTCCTGTTCGCGTTCGGGCTGGCGGTGTCCGGGATGAGCGACCCGAACAAGGTGCTCGGGTTCCTCGACCCGGGCGGGACCGGGTGGGACCCGAGTCTGGCGCTGGTGATGGTCGGGGCGATCGGCGTCCACGCCCCGCTGGTCGCGGTCGCGCGGCGGACCCGGTCGAGGCCGTGGGCGTCGATCCGGTTCGACCTGCCCACGCTGACCCGGATCGACCGGAACCTCGTCGGGGGCGCGGCCCTGTTCGGGATCGGCTGGGGGATCGCCGGGTACTGCCCAGGTCCGGCGGTGATGTCGCTCGCGAGCGGAACCGCCGGTGCGGTGCTGTTCGTGTTCGCGATGACGGCCGGGATGTGGGGGTACGACGTGTTCCACCGCTGGCAGAACCCGATCGACGGGTGACCGGCGGCGCTGGTACAGGCCCGGCCGGAGGCGGAGAACCCGGGGAGCCGGCGGCGGACCGACCGCCGCGGATCCGGCCCGCGGTCCCGGCCGACGCCGACGGGGTGGCGACCCTGTCACGGCTGCTGGCCCTCGACGGTCGCGACGTGGATCCGACCTACCCCCTGCCCGACCCGGCTCGCCCGGCGCGGCTCCGGGCGCGGCTCGCGGGGCGGTGCTGGGTCGCGGACGACGCAGGTCTCGTGGGGTTCGTGTGGGCGCACCCGTCGGGGCGGGCGGTCGAGGTCCAGGAGCTGTACGTGGTGCCGCCGTACCGCGGGCGCGGCGTGGGCCGGGCGCTGGTCGACGCGGTGATCCGGGCCCATCCGGGCGCCGCGCTCGCGGTGGGGACGCTCGCGCAGGACCCGCGCGCGGTGGCGTTCTGGCGGGCGCTCGGGTTCGCGCCGTACTGGCTGACGCTGCGCCGTCCACCGTCCGGGCCCTGACCACCCGGAGCGCCGCGACCCAATTGAGCGGACCGGGCCCGGAGGCTCACACGGAAATTTCCAGCGGAGCTGATCGGCCTCCAACCGATGACCGAGTCCGGGAAATTTGCCGTGAGAGTAGGCCCGGGCTGCGGGACAATTGAGCGGACCGGGCCCGGAGGCTCACACGGAAATTTCCAGCGGAGCTGATCGGCCTCCAACCGATGACCGAGTCCGGGAAATTTGCCGTGGGAGTGGGCCCGGGCTGCGGGACAATTGACCGCCGTCGCCGGCTGCGCCAGGCGGACCGGAGGGCGCGGAGCGGTCCGAGCCCGCGAGGACGGAGGGAGCGGAGCGACCGACCCCGCAGGGAGGCCGACGGCGCGGAGCGCCGGGGCGCCGCGGTTCCTTCCGGGCCCTTCCAGCGATGTTCGGTCGGAGCCTCGGTGCAGGTCCCGTCAGCGCACGAGCGCGCCGAGGACGATCCAGTCGACCTCGGCCTCGCACGCCTCGCGGTCCGGCGCGGTCCGGACGGGCTCGCACCACCCGCGCCGCCAGTCGGCCTCGGCGGGGGCCCAGTCCGCGGGGCGGGGAC
>JBEBJW010000310.1:0-7253 GCA_040079715.1 Myxococcota bacterium
TGTCGGTCTCCTCGCTCCACCCGCCCGGCAGGAACCGCTCCCGCCCGGCCCGGGCCCGCTTCCCGGCGATCAGCAGCCCCGCGTCGACCAGGGTCCCGCCGATCGCCTCGTACTGCTTCGGGGTCCACCCGTTCCAGCCGCAGACGTTCTTCTTCGACGGATCGGTCAGGGTCAACGTCTGGAGGTACAGCGCCGCGGCGTCGGCGGACACCCCGCGGGCCGACGCCACCGCCGCCACCACCTCCGGCGCCGACCGACGCGGATCCTGCTCCCAGGTCCCCGGCTCGAGCGGCGTGTCGGAGATCCGGGCGATCATCGTGGCGAACTCCGGGTCGTGCACCAGGTCGTACGCCGCGAGCGCCTCGACCCCGCGCCCGGTCGCCACCCCGAACGCGTCGACGATCCCGCGGCTGGTGGTGTCGAGCCCCGCGGGGCGGAACGCGAGCTTGATCCGCCAGCTCTCGCGCACCGCCACCAGCGGACCCGCCACCCGGCGCGGAGGCCCGTCCGGCGCCTGGGTCCGCTCGCCGCCGAGCCCGTCGAACCAGGCCTCCGCGGCCTTCGGGTCCGATCCCGCGTACCAGTACCCGGCCGACATCCACAGCGACGGGTTCCCGAGCCGCGCCACCAGCCGCTCGAACGTCCGCGGGACCTCCCCGCGCAGCGGGTCGGCGACCGGCAGGTGGACCGCGACCCAGGCGAGGATCGCGACCAGCGCGGGCAGATCCGCCGGGTCGAACGGATCGGTCCCGGGCGCGATCCGCGCCATCACCGGGTCCCCGCCGGGACTCACGTCCCACGCCGCGTCGGCGTCGAGCCCCGACCACCCCTGGGCGAGCCGGGTCAGCGCGCCAGCGGCCTCGCGCGGCAGCTCCTTCGCGGCGAGCGTCACCAGCTCCGCCGGCACCGCGATCGACCGGCCGCTCCGCGCGACCCACGCGTCGGCGAGGACCCGCGCGGAGGCCAGATCGTCCCACCAGTCCGCCGGATCCGCGGGGGCCACGGCGGCGCCGAGCGACAGCTTCATCGACGCCGGCCAGTCGCGCAGCGTGGCGGTCGCGGCCCGCGCGTCGGCGAGCTTGATCCCGAGGGCCTCGCGCGTCGGCTTGTCGAGCTCGGACGGGAACGACGCCAGCACGAGCGCGGCGACCGGCGGGGTCAGCCCGGTCCGGTCCACCACCGCCGCCAGCCCAGCGGCGGTCGGGCTCCGCGCCCCCCGCGACCGGAGCAGCGGGATCAGCGCCTCGAGCCACGCCCGATCCGGGCGGAGATCGACGATCTCCTCCGACTCCCAGGTCCCGCCGTCGATCGGGGCGAACACCCCGTCGAGCGCGACCTCCGCCGCCTCGCCGGTCCACGGGCCGGGTCCGCTCGGGTCGAGGTCCCACACGACCAGCCGCCGGGCGTCGCTCCAGTGCTGCCACTCCGGCAGCGGCGCGCCGTCCTTCGTCGCGACCCACTCCCCGAGCCGATCGACCCGGAGCCGCCCGCGCCGGACCACCCGGTCGGCGAGCCCGGCGTCGAGCCACTCCTGGAGCAGATCCGCCACCCGCGCCACCTGCGCGGGCGGGGTGCCCGGCCGCGACCCGAGCCATCCGATCGCCCGGATCCGACCGATCCACCGACGCGGCGCGAGCTTCGAGTTCGGGAGCGGCTCGACCGACCGAGCGTCCGGGGTGGGGCTCAGGAACGCCCCGAGCCCGCGGACCGCGGACGACACCGCGAACGTCCCGTACGACCAGACCCGCACCGCCGACAGCGCGTCCTCGACCTCGTCGTCGCGGATCTCCGGCCGCCGCTCGACCACCACCCCGCCCTGGCGCGCGGCGCGCAGCTCGCGCAGGCGCCGCTCGAGGTCGACCGCGGTGGTGACGATCGTCTCGACCCCGCGCGCGAGATCCCGGTCGAGGATCTCCGGGAACCCGGCGGCGACCGCCGACGGGATCGCGGTCGGGTCCGCGAGGCCGGACGCCAGCACCTGCTCGGCCAGCGCGAGGCTCGTGGACCGCAGCGCGGCGCTCCCCGCCGGATCCCGTGGGGTGAGGTAGTGCCAGTACCAGCCGGGCGGCAGCGACCGGACCGCGGTCCGGACGTTGGGCTCGTGGACCGATGCCGCGATCGGCTGGTCCGGATCGGCGGCGTACCAGCTCGAGTCGTGGGCGCTCCGGCTGTGCCGCTGCTCCTCCGCGACCGCCCGGAACCGGGGCGCGCCGGGCCACCGGACCAGCATCGTGGGCGCGAGCCACCGCCCGCCGTGTCGGAACGTCCCGACGAACCGATCGCCGGTCAGCGCCTGGTGGATCACCGCGTCCACCGGCTCGTCGTCGACCCCGTCGCCGTCCCCCTCGTCGCGGGCGGCCGGCGCGATCCGCGGCGCCGTGACCTTCACCCCGTACTGGCCGTCGAGGACCGGCAGCGGGCTCGTGGAGGCGACCTCGGCCGGGACGACGTAGTACGCCCGCGCGATCACCTGCGTCCCCGCTCCGGCGGCGAAGAACGCAGGCTCCCCCGGGCCCGTCACGCGTCCGGTCTCCCGGTCCTGGACCGCGGTCCCGTGCGGGGTGACGAGCCAGGTGGTGGTCGCGTCGTGGAGCTGGTCGGCGTGCTCCGGCGGGGGCACCCGGTCGCCGACCGCGATCCGGGTGGTCCCGACGATCACCGCGCCGTCCCGCTCGATCGGGCGGGTCGCTGGCGGGCCGTGCGCGTGCCGCAGTTCGAACGAATCCGCGGGGGAGCCGCTCCAGTACCCGCGCTGCTCGTACTGGTGCCCGTTCCAGCCGGAGTATGCGACGTACAGTTGGCCGCCGACGTACTGCGCCCACGACACGCTGCGACCAGCGCCGATCCGAAGGTCGTGCTCGAGCGCGATCCCGGTCGGACCGAGCACGAACAGCTTGGTCGCGTCGCCGACGATCAGGTACGGCCACTGTCGGAACGCGACGATCTGCGGGTCCGGACCCGCGGCGAGCGCGTCGATCACCCGATCGAACGCTGTCCATCCGAGCTCGTCGAACAGCCCGGTGACCAGGGTCCGGTGCAGGGCGCGCGCGATCGACGCCGAGGCGAGCGCAGTCTCGGCCTCCGGGAACTCCGCGAACTGGCTCGGGCGGGTCGACGACTCGAGTCGGGACAGGGCCGCCGCGCTGGCGCCGAGGCCGGTCCGGTCGAGGTCCTCCACCTGGCGCACCAGCCAGTCCCGGCGGAGCTCGCGCAGCGCGGTCAGCGAGCCGGCGATCGCCTCGAACGCCTCGACGCCGAACACCGGATCGATCCCGGCCCGCAGCCGCTCGAGCGCCCCGGGGTGCCGGATCGCGTGGACCGGGTCGCGCGGGCGCCGCTCGGCGGGGAACCCGTGCCGCGCCGGGGCCCCGGTCCAGGCGGCCCACGCGCCGAGCTCGACCCGGTCGGACCCCGGACCGAACGACCACGGCAGCCCGAGCTCGCACACGAGGTCGACCAGATCGATGTCCAGTGGCTTGCGCCAGTCGCCCTGGAGCACCACCACCGGCGCGCCGTCCGCGCGGAGAGCGTCCGCCGCGCGCCGGACCAGCTGCAGCGGCCAGCCGTCACCGCTCGGGAGCCACCGCTGGAGCTGCACCAACCACCCGGCCCGACCTGCCGACGGCAGCGCACCGGCCGGCGCGTCGAGATCCCAGACCGCGGCGAGCGCTCCGGATTCGGCGAGCAGCTCCATCCAGGTGGCGTGCCAGCCGTCGTCGTCGTCGCGCCACGCGTGCCGTTCCTTGCCCCCGTTCGGGAACAGGTCGAGCAGGCGGGCGCGGATCGCGGGATCCGCGGCGGCGAGCGCCAGGACCGCCGGGCGGTACTCGGCCCAGAAGCTGGCCGGCGCCCGGGCGATCGCCGAGCCCCCGAGCACCTCCGCCACGAACCGACGGTCCTCGGCCGCGAGCTCCTTGCCCGCGGCCCTGGCGAGCGACCGGAGGTCCTTCGGGAGGCTGGCCCACGGCGGCATCCCGCCGAGGGTCCGGCGGGTGGCGAGGGTGTACAGCCGCTCGTACGCCTGCGCCCCACCGAGGGTCTTCTGGAGCTCCTTGCCGTACGACTGGAGGGCCTTGACGCTCAGCGCGCCGAGCAACGCGAACTCGAGGAACGCGCCGGACCGGTGCTCCTCGTCGATCGGCAGCCCGTACTCGCGCTCGGCCGCCCGCGCCTTGTCGAACGACGACGCCGCGTACGGCAGGTTCCCGCCGGCGACGAACGACCGCCCGACCTCCTCCCAGAACGACGGGAGGAACTGTGGCACCTGACGCGCCAACCGGTCGGCGATCGCGTCGAACCCGTCGCGGGCGTGGCCGGGCTTCGACGCGACCCGCTTGGCGACGGCGCGGAACTCCTTCATCACGTCGAGCGCGTACCGGGCCCGCTCCGGATCGGCGACCAGCGCGGCGCCGGGGAACCCGAGGGACCGGCGGCGCTGGCGGGCGAGATCGTCGTGGTGGCCGGTCATCGCGAACCCGAACAGCCCCATCTCGGTGTCGACGCCGCGGGCGATCGCGTCCGGGACCAGGCGGACCACGACCCGTCCGGGGATCGCCGGGTGGGCGTAGACCCGCGCATCGACGGTGTCGGTCGGCAGCTCGGCGGGGACGGCGGTGGCGACGGGGACCAGCCCGCCGGCCTCGAGCGCTGCGGCGGGGTCGATCACGCGTCCTCCCCGTCGGTCGTGGTGGGCACGGTCCGCTTCGCGAAGATCGCCGACGCCATCCGCATCCCCTCGCTGAACGCGACCGGCCCGACCTCGGCGAGCGGGATCGTCCGCTGGCGGGCGTCGACCCACCCGAGCGCTCCGGTCTCGGTCTCGGTGGTCGGCTCGCCCTCGCCGAGCCAGAACCGCGCCTCGGTGGACGCGCCCGCCTCCCACACCCGACAGGTGGCGCACCCGCCGCTGACCCGGTACCCGAGCCGGCGCGCCTCTCCGGTGGCCTGCGCCAACATCGGGAATGCTCCGCCGGCGAACGCGTCGATCGTGACTCCGACGGCGTCTCCGGGGCGGACGAACGTCTCGCGGAACAGCTGCGGCGTGCCCTGCGACAGCCCGAGCTCTCCGCACAGCGCCCGCCAGTCGTCGAGGTCCTCCGGCCGGACGCCCGACAACAGGATCGGGTGTGGGATCGCGACCGCGTCGGCCGTCCCGAGCCAGCGGGTCTCCCCGTCGGCGTCCACCACCCCGAGGCCGCGGTCCCCGATCGCCCGAAGCAGTCCGCGGACGCCGGACGCCTCGATCACCAGGTTCGCCAGCGGGTCCTGCCAGTCGGGGTCCGGCCAGACCGCGGCCAGCACGGTCCCCGGCACCGGCAGCGACCGGAGCATCCAGGTCTCGACGGTGTCGCGGCACTCGGCGCGGTGGACCCCGAGGAACTCGAGCGCCCCGGTCAGAATCTCGTACGCTTCGGTGTCCTTGACCGCCTTCGGGACCGCCGCGAGCTGCTTGCCCTTGTCGTTGCGGGCGACGATCGCGCCGTCGCGGATCCCGACGGTGTACCCGGCGATCGGCACCCACCCGTCCGCCGCCGCGTCGGTGTGCGCCGCGTCGCCCTTCGACCGCCCCATCGTCACTCCGCGCTGTCGGCGAGGTCCGCTATCCGAACTGGACACGGCGTCCACCGCCGTCGTAGCGTCCGGACATGACCTCTACGCTGTTGACGTTGTTGTCCTGCGCGGGCTCGTCGCGCCCGCCCACTCCGTCCGAGCCGGCCGACGCGCCGGCCACGACGACCACCCCGCAGGCGCAGTCCGGGACGTACACCGCGCCGATCCGCGCGATCCCGACCGGCACGGTCCTCACCCCGGCTGACCTGATCGAGGTGACGATCCCGCGCGACTATCTGCTGGACGACACCCTCGCCCCGGTGGCGGTGGTCGGGCGGACGGCGACCGCGCGGTTGCTCCCGTTCGAGCAGATCCGGAGCGAGCGGCTGGGTCCGGTGGTCCCCGCGGGCGAGCCGGTCACCCTGGCCATGTCGTCGGGGGGCCCCACCCTGGCGCAGCGGGGCAGCGCCGAGTCGCGATCGGCAGACACCGTGATGGTGATCACCGCCGCGCTGAACCTCGAGCTCGGGCGGACGATCGTCGAGGAGGACCTGTACGCGGTCCAGATCGACCCGGCGCGCCTGCCCGACGGGGTGTTCCTGTCGCCGGAGCACGTCGTCGGGCGGACGACCTGCGAGCCGATCTACGCCAACGAGTTCGTCCGGGGCGAGCGACTGGCGGACACCCCCGGAGGTCCGTGCGTCCGGTGACCGTGCTCCGGGCGTCCGGGTTGGTCCCGGCCGCGGCGATCGCGGTCGCGTGGGGGTTGTACGTCGCGGGGAACGGGCTCGTCCCCGGCGCGGTGGCGCTCGGGACGGTCCCGGTGCTGCTCGCGCTGCCGATGGCCCGCGGGCGGTGGGCGGCGGGGCTCGGTGTGCTGCTGGTCGTGGGGGACGTCGCGTTCGCCGCCACCCGGGTCGGCGCGGTGGACGCGTACCGTCGGCTCGGGGATGGGGATCCGGTCGCGTACTGCGAGGACGGCCGGTGCGGGGTCAGGCCGCCGGTGTACGCGTCGCTGATCCGGGAGGGCGAGTCCGCCGCGGCCGGGATCGCGCTGATGACGGTCGTGGGGACGATCCGGGCGGTGGACAACGGGACGCTCGCCGACGCCGCCGCCGCGAAGTACGCCGCGCTCGACCGGCTGCGGGCGGGACGTCCCGGGCCGAACGCGCTGGTGCTGCGATCCACGCCGGATCGCGTCCGGGAGACGATCGCGATGCCGCCGGAGTGGTCGCCCGGAGACCCGCCGGTGCCCGCGGTGATCTTCCTCCACGGGTACGGGGGCGCTCTCACGACCTATGTGTCCGCCCTGCGCGAGCGCCCGGCGTTCGACCGGGTCGCGATCGTCGCCCCGGCGGGGTCGTTCGCCGGGGACTGGTGGAGCGACGACGGGCGGGCGGTGGTCGCCCGGACGCTGGACACGCTGCCGGCGGGGATCGATCGGGGCCGGGTCGCGCTGGTCGGCCTGTCGAACGGCGCCGTCGGGGCGGTCGTGGTGGCGGCGGACCGGGCGCTGGCGGCGCGGTTGACGTCGGTGGTCGCGCTGAACGGGGCCGCTGGACCGGACGCGTTCGGGGCGCCGGAGCGGCTCGGGATCGTCGCCGCCGAGCGCGACCAGAACTTCTCACTCGCCGGGATCCGGGAGGTCGTCGAGGCGCTGCGCGCCGCCGGGACCGAGGTGACGCTGACCGTGGTCCCGGGCG
>JBEBJW010000311.1:0-7243 GCA_040079715.1 Myxococcota bacterium
GACGCGTCGAGCTCCCACCCCGGCCGATCCGTCAGCGGCGCGCCCTGCACGTCGGCGAGCCCGCCGAGCTGCGGGATCCCCTCGAGGTGCGCGGTGGCGATCGCGGCCAGATCGTCGTCCTCGCGGGCGGGGACCAGTCCGAGGGTCATCATCGGCACGTCGTCGCGGACCGCGCCGTGTTCGGTCAGCAGCACCACCGCCCCGAGCCGGGCCGCGACCCGGAGCGGCTCGGCCGGAGTGAACCGGAACGGCAACCCGTCCGCGGCGTCCCCGGTGACGCCACCGTCGCCGGTCCAGGCGATCGACCGGAGCGCGTCGCGGATCGGCTCGCCGACGAGCGTCTCGGCCTCGACCGGGGCCGTCCCGACCACCAGGACCGTCCCGCCGTCGTCGGTGCCGGCGATCACCATCCACTTCGCGACCGCGCCGGTGAACGCCGCCTCGATCCCCGCGATCCACCACCCGGCTCGCCCGTCCACCTCGATCGGCTCGGACGCGGTGAGGGTGATCCCGCGCGCGGCGAGCGCCTCGGCCGTCATCCCGGGCAGCAGCGCGTCGACCGGCATCGCGACCGCGGTGACCGCGATCGACGACTCGAGCTCGGTCGCCTCGAACCCGGGGAACCCGGCGGCGGGCCGGAACCCGGGCGGAGGCACCAGCGCCACCGCGGTCCCGGGGATCGCCGCGCGGGCGGTCACGCCGCCAGCATCGCGGTGAGCGACCGGTCGGCGATCGCCGCCTCGGTCTGGTCCGCGCCGCCGATCAGCGTGCCGCCCACGTAGATCTGCGGGAACGTGGGCCATCCGCTCCAGATCTTGATCGCCAGCCGGGGCTTCCACGCCGACAGGTAGTTGCCGTACCCGAGGTAGTGGTAGGCGACGCCGGCCGCGTCGAGCGCCTTGCGGGCGCGCCGGACGTGCGGGTTCCAGCCCATCCCGACCACCACCACCTTGTGGTTCGCGATCGCGTGCTTCACCTCGTCCACGACGGACGACTGGAACGCCTGGATCGAGGTGGCGGCGGCGGCGCTGACGGACGGCTGGGCGAGATCGGGGCGCATACGGTTCCTCCGGGGACGGGGTGCCGTATCCACCCGGCGCGGGTCCTGCCGAACCGATCGCGTCGGACGGTGGGCGCCCCGGCACCTGCGGTGCCGTCGGCCTCCTCCGGGCTCGCTGACGCTCGGCCTCGCTCCGCTCGGCGCGCTCCGCGCCCCTCCGTCCGCCTGGCGCGGGCCGACGCCGCGCACCCGCGATCGGCGCTCCCGGCCGTTCACACGCGCCGACGACTCAGCGGTGCTCGCGGTTCGGGCGCCGTCCCATCAGCTGCTGGACCGCGTCGACCGGCTCACCGCCGTCGTAGATCGCGACCAGCGCTTCGGTCAACGGCAGCTCGACCTTGTGTTGGCGCGCCAACCGCGCGAGCGCGCGGGCGATCGCCGCCGTCCCGCCGGTCCGGTTGCCCTTCGCCAGCGCCACCCCGGCGTCGAAGCTCGGGTGACCCGCCACCGCCTGCGCGGCCACGAGGTCGCCCGCGCCGGCGAGCCCGACCAGGGTGAACGGATCCGCCCCGAGGGCGCGCGCCAGCCGCCCGGCCTCCTCGAGCCCGCGGGACAGCACCATCGCGTGGACCCCGATCCCGGCCCCGCGCAGGGACCGCGCGAGCCCGATCACCGTGGCGAGCACCGGCACCATCGCGCCCGCGAGCTGGACCCCGGCGAGGTCCTCGGACTCGTACACCCGGTACCGCGTGCAGTGGAGGGCCCGGGTGGCGAGCTCGCGGACCTCGGCGTACCGGCTCGCGATCACCCCGGCGCACAGCCCGCCGTTCAGGATCTCGTCGACCGGCGCCGGCCCGGCGAGGGCGCCGACCCGCAGCGTGTCGCACTCCTGGAGCACCACGTCGGTCAGCCACGCGCTGGTGGCCGGCTCGAGCCCGCGGCCAGCGACCACGATCCGGTGCTCCGGGCCCGGCTTCGCGAGCCGGATCGCGTTCCGGAGCTCCGACGCGCTCGTCGCCGCGATCAGCAGCTCGCACGACGCGCTGACCTTCGGCGGATCGTCCGTCGACGGCAGGATGTGCGGCGGCTTCTTCTCGTCGTGGTAGCCGATGTACGGCTCGTGGCCGGCCGCCATCACCAACCGGGCCAACGCCTGACCCCACCGACCGCCGCCCAGGATCCCGACCTTCACGCGCCCTCCCCGAGCGGGCGGACCCGCGGGCGACGATCCAGAAACGTCAACCGGTTGTGATAGTAGAAGCAGAGCTTCGGGTCCTCGACGACCAGCTCGGTGCCGCGGCGGACCAGCGCCCGGCTCCGGTGGTACCGCCCGAACCGGTCGAGCGCGGTGTCGAGGATCTCGGCTGGGCTGCCGACCAGGCCGTCGGCGTACCACTTGTGCTCGGCCGCGCCGCCCCGGAGCCGCTCGACCAGCGACCCGAGCTCCCGCAGGTACCGGTCGCCCGGGATCCGCCGCTTCTCGATCGGCGACCGCACGATCCGGAACGGGTCGGTCGACCCCACCGCCTCGACCAGGCAGCTCCACGCCGCGTACGCGGCCGCGTGGGTCGGCAGGGGCTCGGCGTTCCGGACGTAGGCGTCCACCAGCGCGTCCGACAGGCGCAGCGTGTACGTGTGGTCGCGCTGGTCGTCCCACTGGACCTGGCCGTCGCGGTCACACACGTACTTCTTGCGGTGCTCGGCCTCGGTCCGCCGCTCCGCCGGGTCGCGCGACACCGGGTTGCCGAGCACGTCGAGCGGCTCGCCGAACCGCGCGACGATCGCGTCGTCGAGGTCGAGGACCCGGTTCGCGAACGCGAGCAGCCGCCGCGGCTGGGCGAACTCGTCGTCGCTGATGATGTACCGCTGCTTGCCGGCCTCCGCGAGGAAGTCTTCGATCAGCGTGGCCGCCTCGAGCACCAACGTGTACGACAACGTCAACGGGACGACGTACACCTCGCTGTCCGGGCGGCCGGCGGCGAGCATCTCCTGCCAGGCGACGATGCCGGTCCCGAGGAGGCCCTTCTTCAGCTTCGCCTCGAGCTCGCCCGACCGCGCCCGGGTGCCGCCGGGGAAGAACAGCGAGTGGTGGCGGGTGGTCAGCGCGCGGATCGAGTAGTCCTTGAGGACGTCCTTGTACAGCGTCGCCTTCTTGGTCCGGTCGACGGTGTACGCGCCGAGCCGGTGCATCCACCAGCCGATCACCGGGTTGCTGAACAGGTTCAGCCCGGCGCCGTACACGAACGGCGGGAGCCCCGCGAGGTACAGCGCGAGCCCGACGATCGGGCTGTCGAGGTTCGACACGTGCGTGGGGGCGAGGATCAGCGTCGCTTCGCGCGACAGCTCGTGCAGGAACGCGAGGTCGCCCTTGACCTGGATCCGGCTCTCCGGACGGAGCGCCACGTCCGACCACCGCTTCGGTCTACCGGACAACAGGGCCGCCAGCCCGCGCGGCAGCACCCGGGTCGCCACCCGGTACACCCGCGGATCGAACCGGCCGTGGATCTCCTCACCCCAGTCGGCCACCAACGCCAATCCGGCGTCGATCCGCTCGGCGCGGGTCCCCCGGACCAGCGCCCGGGCCAAGGCGTCGAGCCGGTCCCGCTCGGGCTCGTCGCTCCGGGCGCGCTCGAGCCGCTTGCGCTCGTGCCACAGCGCGTCTTCGAGCACGGCCTCCAGCGCGGGATCCGGGAGGTGCTCCAGCCGGCGGCGCGAGCGGTTCACCAGATCGCGCACCACCGACTCGCGGGGGCGGGGGCGGAACAGGCCGGTGGCCTGCTCGGTCTGCGGGGTCGGTTCGGTCACGTCGCGGTCCTCGAGCGGATCACCACCAGCGCGAGCCCGTCTTCGGCGGACTCGATCAGCTCCTCCGCGAACAGGACCTCGCAGTGGTCGAGCACGGTGTGCTCGGTCATCTGGAGGTCGGAGGCGAGCTCGAGCAGGTGGCACTTCATCTTCGGCTTCGCCCGCAGCGCCTCGTAGATCCGCCGGGACTCCGACGGCAACGACGCGTGCTGGGTCTGGGTGAGCCCGCGGGCCCGACGCCAGGCGCGGATCCGGGCCAGGATCGCGATCGGCAGGCCCATGCTCTGCCGCCACCAGATCTCGGCCTGGTCGAGGTCCGCGTTCCAGACCTTCGCGAGGCGCACCGCGTCGGCCGCCGACAGCGGGGCCGGGGTGAGCTGGATCGCGCCGAGCGCCGACAGGCCCGGCACCGGGCGGTCCGAGTGGAGCAGGAGCAGGCAGTGGACGCTGTCCTTGAGCACGGTCTCGGCCAGCTGGCGGGCCCCGCGGTGGGCGGCCTTCATCACCAGCACGCCCGGGCGTCCGGCCTCGCGGAGCGCGGCGAGCGCGGCGAGCGGATCGGTGCCCTTCAGGTACGGCAGCCCCTCGCGCCGCCCGTACTCGACCGCCTCGGCGATCAACGTGCGGCGGCCGGTCCCGGGCACGCCGTACAGCACGACGACCCGCGCCTCGCCGTCCGCGGCGCCCACCACCGCGCGGCGCAGCTCCTCCCGCTCGTCGAGCATCCCGAGCACCGGCGGGCCGGGCAGCGCGCCTCGGCACTTCTCGAGCGCGTCGCGCAGCCGGCCAGCGTCGCCCGATCGGCCAGCGTCGCTCGATCGGCCGCCGGCGCGGCGATCGGGGTCGCGCGACAGGAGCTGGAGCACGAGCTGATTCAGCGGGGCCGGGATCTCCGGTCGGAACGCCGCGGGCGGGGCCGGCAGGCTGACCAGCGGCAGGTAGGTCAACGCGGCCGGATCCGGCGCGACGAACGGGGTGCGGCCGGCGAGGGTGGTGTACAGCAGCGCGCCGAGGCCGTACAGGTCGGTGGCGGGGCTCACCGGGCGGCCGGACAGCAGCTCGGGTGCTGCGTACCCGAGCGTGCCGCGGAACCCCTCGACCCGCTCGCCGGGCGCGCTCGTCACCCCGAGGTCGATCAGCTTCGCCACGCCCTTCGCGCTGACGATCACGTTCGACGGCTTCACGTCGCCGTGGATCACCCCGTGCTGGTGGAGGTGATCGAGCACCCCGACGAGCTGGACCGCCACCTTCAGCACGTCGTCGATCGGGCGGTTCTGGGCCCACTGGTCGACGTGGGCGCCGTCGATCCGCTCGAGCGCGAGCCACTCCCCGTTCGGATCGGAGTCGAGCAGCTTCACCAGGTTCGGGTGCTCGGTGGCGCGCAGCACGCGGCCCTCGCGGACCAGGCTCCGGCGACTGCCCTCGCTCCGGGCGATCTTCAGGATCACCGGCCCGCGCGGACCCGTGCCGAGCCACACCGAGGACTGCGCTCCCATCGCGAGGAGCTGTTGCGGGACGTACGGGCCGACCTGGGCCGGCGAGGACTCGGTCATGCGGGTGCTCGGGGACGCGACGGATGATAGCCGACCGGACGACGGGGGGCCCGCCGGTGGACGACCCGACCTTGCACGTGGTGCTGTACCACCCGGAGATCCCGCCGAACACCGGGAACGCCGGGCGGTTGTGCGTGGCGGTGGGCGCCGTGCTCCACGTGGTCCACCCGATCCCGTTCCGGATGGACGAGAAGGCCGTGCGGCGGGCGGGGCTCGACTACTGGAAGCACGTCTCCCTGGTCGAGCACGCCGACGAGGACGCGTTCTGGGCCTGGGCCGAGGGGCGCCGGCTGCACCTGTTCAGCGCGCGCGGCCGGGCGCCGTACACCGCGGTCCCGGCCGAGCGGGGCGACGTGCTGGTGTTCGGCCGGGAGACGGTCGGGCTGCCGGAGGAGCTGGTCGACCGGTTCGGCGCGTACCGGATCCCGATGGCGCCGGGCCCGATCCGATCGCTGAACCTGTCGAACGCGATCGCGATCGCGGTGTACGCGGCGGTCGCCCGGATCGGACCCGGGTGGTTCGGATAGAGAGGCGGCATGAACCAACAGCTCGCGTTGATCTGGGTCTCCGTCCTGTCCACCCAGGGCGTGTTCGGGGCGTTGATCGCGTTCCTGCCGGCCGGAACGTCGACCGAACCGCTCCTGTGGCTGTCGTTCGCGCTGCCGGCGCTGTTCACCGCCGGGATGTCGCTTGCGTGGGGGCGCGTGATCTCGCCGAACGTCGCCGGGAACGGCCGGTGGGTGGTCCGGTGGGCGATGGGCGAGGCGGTGTCGCTGATGGGGCTCACCGCCCACCTCGTCGCCGGCGCGACCGGGATCGCCGCGGTGCTGGTCGGCCTCGGGTTCCTGCTCGTGTTGGCGCAGTTCCCGCGGGAGGGTGGGTGACCGACGCGCAGGTCGTCGACGAGGAAGATCTGGTCGAGGTGATCGACGGCGAAGAGCGCGCCCGGGTCGTCCGCCAGCAGCTCCGCCTCGACGACGACACCCCGCTCGCGATCGAGCGCACCACCGCGATCACCGGCCCGAGCCGTCCGCCGGTGGTGCTGATCCACGGGTTCGCGCAGAACCGATACTCGTGGCGGGTGTCGGGGCGGTCGTTCTCGGCGTTCCTCGCGTCGCGCGGGTACGAGGTCCTGAACCTCGAGCTGCGCGGCCACGGACGATCGCGGGCGTACGGCGCAGGCAACGCCGAGTCGTTCCCGCAGTACGTCGCCGACGCCCGGCGGGTCGTCGCCCGGTGCAGCGCCGCCCCGTTCGTGATCGGCCACTCGCTCGGCGGCGCCGTGGCGCTCGGGGTCGCCACCGAGGCCCGCCTGCGCGGGGTGGTCCACCTGGCCGGGATCTGGCGGTTCGCGAGCCGGAACCGGGCGCTGCGGGCCCTCGGTCGCGCGACCCTCGCGTTCGAGCCCGTGCTGAAGGCGGTCCCGGTCCGGCTGTCGACCGGGTGGGCCGGGGAGCTGATCGCGCGCCTGTACGCCGTGACCGACGTGGCCGGCTACGGCGCGCCGATCGCCGGGTGGGTCCCGGACTCGATCGAGCGGGAGCTGCTCGAGGAGCGATTGGCGCTCGGGTTCGACTGGACCAGCGTCGAGGTCTGGCTCCAGATGGCGCGGTGGGCCGCAGGAGAGCCGTTCGGGTATGCCGAGGCGTTCGCGGCGTTGGACCGGCCGCTGCTGGTGATCGCCGGCGACGCCGATCCGCTGGTCCGGGTCGACGAGGCCCGCGAGTGCTTCGCCCGGTCGGTCGCGACCGACAAGGAGCTCGTGGTGTTCGACGCGTTCGACCACGAGGTGCACTGGGGCCACGTCGACCTGATCCTCGGCCGCCACGCGCGCCGGATCGTGTGGCCGCGGATCGAGGACTGGCTCGCTGCGCGGTCGTAGCCC
>JBEBJW010000312.1:0-7240 GCA_040079715.1 Myxococcota bacterium
AAGGCACCGGCGGCGGCGAGGAAGGCACCGGCGGCGGCGAGGAAGGCACCGGCGGCGAGGAAGGCACCGGCGGCGAGGAAGGCACCGGCGGCGGCGAGGAAGGCGGCACCGACACCGGCGCCACCGAGGGCGGCGGGGAAGGCGAGCCCGTCTGAGCGACGACCGAGGCGTCGTCAGGACAGGACGGTGCCCCCTGGGGTGCGATCGGCGAACGGCGCCACACCCTGGGCGCGCATCGCGTCGAGCAGGGCGTCCGCGCCGCGATCCGCGACGTACGACGCCTCCCGGTCGGTGATCGGGACGACGAGCTCGAACCGACCGCCGACGATCCGCTCGTACTCGGGCCGATCGAGCGGCGGCATCGGCCAGGGATCGCCCACCACCGCGTTCGTGTGGCTCGAGCGGCCGAGGCAGCCGGCGGGGAGCGGGATCGCACCTCCTCGCGCTCCGCCCGCCACCGCGCCGACCAGCCACGCGAACCGGTCCCGATCCACCGGATCGCGCCCGTCCGTCTCGGTCAGCGCGAGCCACTCCCGGCCGACCGACGGCGCGAGGCCGATCGTGACGGTGATCGCGTACGGGCGGGTCGCCGTCTTGCGGAGCCGCACCACGGTCAGCTCCGGACGCTGGACCTCGGGGTGGGACACCACGACCGGCTCGGTCCCGAACGCCCGGCCCACCAGGCCGACCAGCCCGGCGCGTCGCCCGGCCGGGTCCGACGCCAGGAGGTGCTCGAGCAGGTCCGACAGCAGGCCCATCACCGCGCCCAATCGTCGACGATCACCGACCGGATCGGCGCGAACCCGCCGAACCCCTGGCCGACCGCCAGGACCTCGAGTGCGGGTGACGCCACGAACCACGACGGGTACGCGACCTCGTCCGGCCACTGTGCCTCGGCCATCGCGAACCCCCAGCCCCGATCTCCGAGGACCGGCGCTCCGACCTCGAACGTATCGCTCCACAGGCGCCGCTGCTCGACGGTCGCCTCGGCGAACACGTCGTCGAGGGTCGGCGCGAGGACCGTGACCGTGTCGACCCGGACCCCGAGCCCCCGGAGCTCGGCGACGAACGCCGGCGCGCTGGCGGCCATCACCTGGCACGGCCCGCAGTCGAGGGCGGACACGTCGACCACCAGGTACGACCCGGCGAGGTCGTGCAGGCGGACCCCCTCGTCGCACGCGTCGCGGAGCCACGCGTCGGGGAGCTGCGCGCCGATCGCCACGGTCCACGGCCCGTCGTACGCCGGCGGGTCGAACCGGGGCCAGCCGCACGCGTAGTCGAGCGGCGGAGACAGCCCGTTCAGCGGGTCGCCGACTGTGGCGCCGACCGCGAGCGCGCCGGCGACGAACAGGTCGACCGTGCCCCCGCCGACCACCGGGACGCCGGTCGTGCCGCCGTCGACCGCGAACCCGGCCGCGGTGTCGGTCCGGGCGCCGGCGTCGGCCAGGGGCCCGAACCCGCCGGCGGTGCGGAGGAACCGATCGGCGGTCCAGCCGAGCCGCTCGACCAGCGGCGGATCCTCGCCCGCGATCGACCGGTAGCACGCCCGATCCGGGTCGGACACCGCCACCGTCGCGTCGAGCACGACCTCGCACCCCGGACACTGCCACGGGGTCGACCGGTCCTCGACCGCGTCGTACACGCGGGTGTAGCTGCAGTCGGCCGCACCGGCGGCCCGGGCGTCGTCGTCGAACACCGCCCGCCAGGTCAGCGCGCCGCGCGCGGTCCGGAGCGAGGCCACCTGCGGCGCGCCGGCCGTGGGCGGAGCGACCCCGCCGACACACCCCGCCACCAGTGACACGACGAACGCCATCCGCCATGGTAGCCGACGATCCGGCGATCCGGGACCGGAGCCGCGCAGGCGCCGACCCCGCCCGGGCGGACACGGGTCGTCACCGGTCCCGGGCGCGCCGGGGCGTTACAGCTGCGTGCGTAACCCCGAGGGGCCGATGTTCTTCGTGTTGGTGTCGTCGCTCGCGTTCGGGTCCGGTCCGGTCGATCCCACGGCCTCCTCGATCTGCGCCGGGGTCGACTGCGGGCCGTCGTTCGCGACCACCACCTCCCTCGACCTGAAGCTCCGGAGCGTCGAGGGTCAGGACGTCCTGAACAAGATCCTCGGCGACACGGCGTTCTGGTCGGGCGCCTGGCAGCAGGCGTACGAAGGCAAGGAATACGACGAGATCCGGCTCAAGGACACCGCCTCCGGGTTCGTCCCGATGATCACCGGCGAAGGCAACCAGGACTTCCCGCACGAGGTCGTGTCGGACATCGTGTACTACCGGAACACCGACCTGCCGAAGTACATGAGCGGCGCCAAGGCCGTGATCCCGCTCGGCTCGGGGTACGACCCGGTGGTCGGCGCCGAGTACCGAGACTCGTTCTACATCCTCGATCTCACGGTGTTCTACGGGTATTTCCCGCAGCGGATGTACCGGAAGCACGACGACGCGAAGAACCAGTCGGTGATGTGGTTCGAGAAGATGAACGCGTCGTTCGTCGACGCCGGCACCTGGACCACCTACCAGCAGAAGATGACCGCCGCGATCGACGGGATGGACAAGCGGTGGCCCCCGTTCAACGCGGTGGTCGAGGTCGGCGACGTGTACGGGATGTTCGTGGTCGAGCCCGGCAAGGCCCGGACGAGCCGCGTGAGCTTCGTCAGCAAGCTGACGTTCGCCGACGACGCCGGGTGGATCGCGCAGTGGGGCAGCCAGCTCCCGCCGGTCCTCAGGTCGGGGCTGAAGAGCGGGTTCGTCGCGTCGGTCGCGATCGCCAAGGCCGAGGCCGATCGCCGGGCGAAGAAGGCCGCGGCGGCTCAGCCCGCGCCCGCCGCTCCCGTCCCGTAGGCGATCCGCCGCGGGGGCGCCCGCGGCATCCACCACCGATCGCGCCACCGATCAGCCCCGGCGCGGCATCCACCCGCCCCTCCGCGTCACCGATCCGCTCGTGCTCCGGGCCGGCGAAGTCCGCGACGTCGCGACCGTCGCGCGGCAGCAGCAGGCGGCCCCCGAGGATCGAGGATTTTCGGCCGTCGATGCCGCCGGAGCGTCCGGCTCCCGCTCCCCCGAGGGTCGCCCCGGCACTCCTCCTTCCCCCCGATGGCCGGGCCCGGAGCCGCGCTCCGTCCCGCTCGCCGAAGCCCCCGGCGCCAAAATGCGCGGCGCACGCCACCGTCGCCGTCACGGCACCCGGCGGACCGTCCGTCCACCACCCTGCCGATCGGGCGCCCGCGGCATCCCACCCACCGATCGCGCGACCGATCCGCCCGGGGACGGGCGCCCGCGGCATCCACTCCCAGGGACAGGGTCAGCCCGGGTTCGCGACCGGCGGGTTCGCCGCGACCAGCACCGCCGGAGACGGCGGCTCGGCGGCCGAGATCTTGTTCGCCACCTTCTGGGCCGCGGCGGCGTTGCCGAGCGACGACAGCACGTCGCGCATCAGCGTGAGCACGTCCGGATCCCACGGGCGCATCTTGTCGGCCGCCTCCGCGTACTTCAGCGCGTCCTTCGGCTGACCGGACCGGAGCGAGACCCACCCGAGGACGAGGTACCCGTCGGCGCCGAGGTTCCCGAGCGACGGGGCCCGGGTCGGGTTCGCGATCAGCGCCTCCCGGGCGCGGATCCGCGACGCCACGTCCGGGGTACCGGCGCGCTCCGCCGCCTTCGCCGCCGTCTCCCACTCGCCGAGCGCCACCCCGAGCGGGATCTCGTACTGGTCGGCGAGGGCCTCGCCCCCGCGGTTCCGCAGCTCCGGCAGCATCGACCACGCGTCCGGGTACGCCGCCTGGCGGATCCGGAGCTGGATCCGCCGCCGTACGGGCTCGGTCGCGGTCGGTTCCGTCTCCTGCCAGTGCTTGAGCAGATCGTCCATCCCCTGCTCCTCGCCGGACTTGTCGGCGAGCGACACCCGGGCGGCCGCGACCCCGCTGTCCTTCGGGAAGTCGAGCACCAGGCTCTCGAGCTGGGTCCGCGCCTGCGCGAGCCGCCCCGCGACGAGATCCGTCTCGACCCGGGCCAACAGGAACCGGGGATCCCGGGGGACCGCGTCGAGCAGCGCGTCCCACGCGTCCGCAGCGGCCCCCGACCGGCGCGAGGCCTCCATCGCCATCGCCTCGTCCGCCAGCAGCACCGGCGCGAGCGGACGGCCCTCGCGCGCGGCGGCGAAGTGGGGCATCGCCTTGTCCCAGTTCGCCTGGAGCGCGTAGTTCCGCGCCTGGAGCCACTGGGCCAGCGCCATCGACGGGTCGATGTTCACCGCGCGCGCGAGGGGATCCTTGCCCTTGTTCGACGGGTCACCGGCGTCGAGCGGGAGCAGGCCGTACCACGCCGCCGCCGCCCGGCCGCACATCAGCACCGCGTACGGGTCGTGCGACACCGGCATGCTCCAGTGCGCCACCGCGCCCGGGGCCGGCTCGCGCTCGAGCACCTCGCTCGCGAACTGGAGCAGCGCCGCGACCGCGATCTCCGGCGAGTCCCGCTTGCCGGTGGCCGAGGTGGACCGGCACCGCTTCCGGTCCGGCGCGCACAGCTCGAGCTCGACCTCCGGCGCGTCGAGGCCCCCGATCAGCTTCAGCGACGCGGTCCAGTTCTGGGCGAGCGCCTCGCCGACCGGGTGCGACAGGCCCGGAGACACCGGGCGGTTCGCCACCACCGCGATCACCCCGTGGAGCTCCATCAGCCCCGCCTCGACGAGCAACGTGTACACGCCGATCGTCTCCGTTTCCCACCGCGTATCTCCCCGGGGCAACGGGGGATTCAGCGAGACCACCACCGGAACCACCGGCGGTAGTGCTACCTTCGAGGGCGCCGGCTCCGCGATCGCAGCGCCGGTAGGGGCGGCTGGTTCGCCCTCGGCCGGACCCGCCGGACCACCAGCCAATCCACAACCAGACAGCGTGGGCAGGATGAGCAGCGCCTTCAGCAGAGCGATCGTCATGTCGCTTCTCTCGTCCCTCGTGACGACCGCGATCGCGGCGGGGGTGGGTTGGGCGTGGATCGACTCCACCATCCTATCGAAGCTTCCGTCCGACCTGGGGGAGTTGCGTAATTTCCGGCCTTTGACCGCATGCGAGATCCTCGACCACGAGGGGCAGTCGATCGACAGCTTCTATCTCGAGCGGCGGTTCTGGGTCCCGATCGACGACCTGCCGGACCACGTGTGGCAGGCGTTCGTCGCCGCGGAAGACCAGCACTTCTTCGAGCACCACGGGATGGACGTGCTCGGGCTGACCCGCGCGTTCATCGCGAACCAGCGCGCCGGCGGATCGGTGCAGGGCGGCTCCACCCTGACCCAGCAGCTGGTGAAGAACCTCCTGCTCACGCCCGAGAAGACCTACGAGCGCAAGCTGAAGGAGATCATCCTCGCCTGGCGGATGGAGCGCGAGCTCACGAAGCGCGAGATCCTCCAGCTGTACTTGAACTTCGTGTTCCTCGGCACCGGCAACTACGGGATCGAGGCCGCGGCGCGCGACTACTACGGCGTCTCCGCCCGCGAGCTCGACGTGGGGGAGGCGGCGCTGATCGCCGGCCTCGTGCCCGCGCCGTCGCGGTACTCGCCCCGGCGGAACGCGGAGCTCGCCCGGTGGCGGCGATCGCTCGTGCTCGGGCGGATGATGGACGAGGGGTGGGTCGATCCGGTCGACGTGATCGACTACGAGGAGGCGCCGATCCTGCGGAACGAGCGGAAGCTCGGCGAAGATCGGGGCGACTCGACCGCGTACGTCACCAGCGTCCGGCGCGAGATCCGGCGGCTGTTCGGGCCGGACGAGCCGTTCGCCCGCGGGTTGACCGTCACCACGCCGTACGACGCGAAGGTCCAGGCCGTGGCCGTCGCTGCGACCGACAAGATCGCGACCGATCACCTCAAGCGCCAGGGCCCGCGGGCGGTGGTCGATCGGGACTACGCGGGCAAGCCGCCGCCGGACCCGGACGACATCGCGGACGTCTGCTTCGTGACGATGGTGTCGTGGAACCGGAACCTCGGGGAGCTCCGCACCTCCGGCAAGAAGTGGTCGCTCGACCCGAAGCAGCGCAACTACCTGGTGTTCGACGAGCGGGAGGCCCACGCGCGCCCGCTGTCGTACCAGCTGTCCGGGGGCGAGCTGCTCGGCGTGTGTCGCGTCGGCACCACCGACGAGGTCACGCTCGACATCCGGCCGTGGGCCCAGGCCGCGGCGGTCGCGGTCGAGAACGCCACCGGCCGGATCGTGGCGGTCACCGGCGGCAACGACGTGACCCTCGAGGGGTTCGTCCGCGGGACCCAGGCCCGTCGCCAGCCGGGATCGAGCTTCAAGCCGTACGTGTACGGCGCCGCGCTCGCCGCCGGCCACACCCAGATGGACCGGTTCCTCGACGGGCCGATCTCGCTGCCGGCCGGCAACGGGACGATGTGGTCGCCGCACAACTACAGCGGCGGGTACTCCGGGATGGTCACGATGCGCAACGCGATCGCCCGGAGCCTGAACACCGTGTCGGTGCGGCTGATCCTCGAGGTCGGGCCGACCGAGGTCGCGCGGATCGCCCGCGGGCTCGGGGTCAAGACGCCGCTCCGGACGGATCTGACGCTCGCGCTCGGCTCGAGCGAGGTCACCCCGCTCGATCAGGCGATGGGGTACACCGGGATCGCGCGGCTCGGGGTCCCGGTCGACGCCCGGTGGATCGACCAGGTCGAGGACGGCGACGGCAACCTGCTCGGGGTCGCCGGCGGCAAGATGAAGCTCGACAACGGCACCGAGGTCGAGCTGCCCGGGGCGCCCGGCGTCCGGGTGCTCGAGCCCGAGGTCGCGTACCAGCTCGTCGACCTGATGCGGAACGTCGTGACCAACGGCACCGGCAAGAAGGCCGACGTCGAGGGGTACGCGCGGGCCGGCAAGACGGGTACCACCAGCAACTTCGTCGACGCGTGGTTCTGCGGCTACACCCCGCTGTACACCGTGATCGTGTGGACCGGCACCGACGGCACCGGAACGCTCGGCGACAAGGAGACCGGCGGCAAGGCGTCGCTGCCGGCCTGGATCTCGATCATCGAGGCGCTGCCGGACCAGAAGGGGATCGAGTTCCCGGTCCCGGACGAGGCGGTGCGGGTCAGCACGGCGGAGGGGTTGCTCGGGTTCGCGCGCGGCCACGTCCCGTCGCAGATCCTGCGGACGGGCTCGGCGGGCGCGGGGCCGCTGCCGCCGCTGCCAGAGTGAGGTGGGCGGCGGCGAGGTCGCGATCGAACGCGGCTGCTGCTGCCGCAGGAC
>JBEBJW010000313.1:0-7231 GCA_040079715.1 Myxococcota bacterium
CCCCGAACGCGCTCACCCCCGCCCGGCGCGGGCTCGGCCCGGTCCACCGGCTCGCGCCGGCCTCCACCCGGAACGGGCTCCCGTCGAGGGCGAGGCGCGGGTTCGGCGCGGTGAAGTGCAGGGTCCCCGGCACCTGCCCGTCCCGGACCACCGCGATGGCCTTGATCAACCCGACCACGCCCGCCGCGTTGTCCAGGTGCCCCAGGTTCGGCTTGACCGACCCGAGCAGGCACCCGCCGCGCGTGGTCCGCGGGTCCGCGTCGAACACCAGGCGGAGCGCCTCGACCTCGATCGGGTCGCCGATCGGGGTGCCGGTGCCGTGGGCTTCGACGTACCCGATCTCGTGTGGCTCGACGCCGGCCATCGCGAGGGCCGCGCGGACGACCGCCGCCTGGCCGTCCACGCTCGGGGCGGTGAACCCGGCCCGCGCGTCGCCGTCGTTGTTGAGGGCGCTCCCGCGGAGCACCGCGTGGATCACGTCCCCGTCGGCGAGGGCGTCCTCGAGGCGCCGGAGGACCACCACGCCGGCGCCGTCCGAGAACACCGTCCCCGCCGCGGCCGCGTCGAAGGTCCGGACGTGCCCGTCGGGCGAGCAGATCCCCCCCTCGACGTAGTCGTAGCCCGCGTCCTGCGGGACCACGACCGACACGCCGCCGGCCAGGGCCAGCGCGCACTCTCCGGTCAGCAGGGCCTGGATCGCGAGGTGCACCGCGACGAGCGACGACGAGCACGCGGTCTGCACCGACAGGGCCGGACCCGTCAGCCCGAACCGATACGCGACCCGCGTGGCGAGCTGATCGGGGCTGCTCGCCTGGTGGAGGAGGGCCGGGCCGAGGTGGCGCAGGCGGTGCGCGTTCGGGAGCAGGTTTCGGAGGAGGTAGGTCCCGAGGTTGGCCGACAGGTACACGCCGACCGGCGAGCCGCGCAGGTCGGGGCCGGCGTGGCCCGCCCGCTCGAGGGCCTCGGCGCAGCAGATCAGCGCCAGCCGATGCTGCGGGTCGAGCGCGGCCGCCTCGCTCCGGCTGTAGCCGAACGCCTCGGGGTCGAAGTCCTCGATCCCGGCGACGACGCCCCGCACCGGCACGTGGTTGCCCCCCGCGGCGCTGGCGAACCGGGTCAACGACTCGCGGCCCGCCGCGAGGTTCTCCATCAGCCCGGCCACCGAGTCGGCGCCCGGGACCCGGCACGCCATCCCGACCACCGCGACCGCCAGCGCGGGGTCGATCACGGCACCACCCCGAGCTGACGGAAGATCGCGACCTCGTCCCGCTGGACCCACTCCTCCGCGATCCGCCCGTCCGCGATGCGGAACCAGGCCATCGCGGCCCACTCCACCGTCCGCCCCTCGGCGTCGACCGGGCCCATCGGGGTCGACAGCGGCCGCGCGAACGTGACGCGGTGGCGGACCCGCGCCGCCGCCGTGTCGCCGCTGGTGATCACGGCGTCGATGGTCGTGGTGGTCTGCCGGATCGTGAACCGGCTGACCAGGAAGAACCGGCCGAGCTGCTCGATCCCGCGGATCGGCTCCGGGAGGTCCGCGCGGTGGACCGTGCAGTCCGGGTGGAACACCGAGGCGAGGTCGTCCGAGCGTCCGTCGACGATCTCGGAGAAGTACCGCCGGACGAGCTCAGCGCTGTCCATCGCCGCCTCCCGCCGGACCGCGCCGGATGACCCACCCGGAAAGCCGCCACCCCGTACCGGTCTTGCGCCAGCTCCCCTCGCAGGTCGCGGTGTTGCGCACCTGCGGCGCCGGATCACCCGGGCGCTGGATCGTGACCAGCACCTTGGCGCGGGTCTCCGCGCGCTCCTCGTCCAGCGCGTCGAACACGAGGCCGGTCAGGTGGTGGCGGACCAGCCCGCCCAGCTGGGTCGCCTGGAACGCCAGGACCTGCGTGAGGTCGCTGCGCGAGTCGAACTGGAGCGCCGGGGTCTGCTGGCCGTGGTCGTAGCAGGTCCACACGGCGTCCTCGGTGAAGCACGCCTCCAATGCGGCGGCGTCCTCGAGCGAGTCGAGGGCGAAGAAGTACCGGGAGATGGCCTCGGCGATGTCGAGGCGGTCGATCGCTCGTTGCATGTCAGGATCCTCTCGGGGCGCGCATCGCGTCGACGACGCGGGCCAGCGCGCGCACGGTGGTGTTCTCGAAGACCTGGGCCGGAGTGACGTTCACGTCGAGCTCCGCGCGCAGGTGGTTGGTGATCCCCACGACCATCAGCGACTGAGCGCCGAGGTCCCACAGGTCGTCGTCGACGCCGAGGGCGCGCAGCCCCAGCGCCCGGCCGAACAGCTCGCACAGGAGCGTCTCGACGTCGGAGGTGGGGGCGACGAACGGGCCGAGGCTGGCGGGCCGCTCCGCGACGACGCCAGGGAGCGCGCCAGCGTGGGGCGCGGCGGCGGGTTCGGCGGGCCGAGCGCCCTCCGGGCCGTACCCGAGCCGCTGGGCGCCGAGCGCCTTCTCGACCAGGCGGTACTCCTCGCCGGGGGCGTACAGCGCGCACCACGCCTTCTCGAACGGGTACGGCGGGAGCCGGACCCGTCGGCGGGACTCCGCGGCGAAGACCGCGGCCCAGTCGACCGACGCCCCGCGCGACCAGGCGCCGGCGAGGGACCCGAAGAACGTCGCGTGGTCCCCGCCGCTCCGGCGATGGGGGAGCGACGGCAGGCAGACCTCGCCCTCCGGGCGCGCGCGATCGGCCGCGAACAAGCCGGACAGCACCCGCCCGGGACCGACCTCCAGGAACAGCCGGTGCCCGCCCTGGCGCAGCGTGCGCAGGCCGTCGGCCCACCGGACCGGCGATCGGAGGTGCGTCGCCCAGTAGTCGGGGTCGGTCGCCTGACCGTCGGTGAGCCAGGTGCCGGTGACGTTCGACACCACCGGCGTCGACGGCGGGTGGAGCTCGACGCCCCGCACGACCGCGCGGAACGCCTCGGCGGCCTCCGCCATCAGCGCGGGGTGGTGGAACGCGTGGGAGGTGCGGAGCGGGGTCGTGGGGACCCCGGCGGCGGCCAGCGTGCGGGCTGCCGCGTCGACCGCTGCGCGCGGACCGCACACCACGCACTGCTCGGGGCCGTTGATCGCGGCCAGCGCGAGCCCGTCGACCAGCAGCTCCCCGGCGTGGCGCTCTCCGAGGGAGACCGCGAGCATCGCGCCCTCGGGCATCGCGCCCATCGCGCGCCCCCGCTCGACCAGGAGCCGGAACGCGTCCGCGGGGGAGAACACCCCGGCCAGGCAGGCAGCCACGTACTCGCCGACGCTGTGGCCCATCGCCGCCGACCCGATCACCCCGAACCGGTTCCACAGGCGGGCGAGCGCGAAGCACACCGCGAACAACGCGGGCTGCGCGATCTCGGTGCGGGTCAGCGCCGCCTCGGCCGCGGCGGCGTCGCCGTCGGGCGGGAACAGCAGGTCCCGGAGGTCGACCCCGAGGGCGTCGTACAGCAGGGCGGCGCAGTCGTCGAGGTCGTCGCGGAACGAAGGCTCGGCGGCGTACAGCTCGTGGGCCATCCCCACGGCCTGGGAGCCCTGGCCCGGGAACAGGAACACCGGCGTGGCGTTCGGCTCGGCCCGGTGGCCTTCGACGCCGGCCCGCAGGCGGCGGACCGCGCTCGGACCGTCCTCGGCCACCACGGCGGCGCGGATCGGCCAGGCCCGACGGCCCAGCGCGCGGGTGTACGCGACGTCGGCCAGCGCGAGCCCGGGGTGCGCCTCGAGGTGATCGGCCAGCTCGGCGGCCATCCGGTCCAGCGCCGCCGGGGTCCGCGCCGAGAGGATCACCGGCTGAACCGGACGCGGGCTCGACCCGCTCTCGGTCGGCGGCGCCTCTTCCACGATCAGGTGGCAGTTCGCCCCGCCGACGCCGAACGAGTTGATGCCGGCCCGCCGCGGGGCGCCCGGCGCGGGTTCCCACGGGGTGAGCGCGGTGGGGACGTGGAACGGTCCGCCGTCGAAGTCGATCCGCGGGTTCGGTCGCCGGAAGTGGACGGTGGGCGGGATCTGGCGATGCTCGAGCGCCAGCACCGTCTTGACCAGCGACGCGACGCCGGCAGCCGGGTCGAGGTGCCCGATGTTCCCCTTGACCGACCCGAGCGCCACCGTGCCGGGTCCGCGCCCGCGGCCGAACACCCGGTGCAGGCTGTCGACCTCGAGCGGATCTCCGACGACGGTGCCGGTCCCGTGGGCTTCGACGAACGTGACCGAGGCCGGGTCGACCCCGCACTCGCGGTACGCGCTCGCGATCGCGTCGGCCTGGCCGGTCGCCGAGGGGGACGCGAAGCTGTGCTTGTCCGCGCCGCCGTCGTTGTTGTGGAACGACCCGACCACGACCGCCCGGATCGGGTCGCCGTCCCGGAGCGCGGCGTCGAGCGGCTTGAGGACCACCACCCCGACCCCGTTGCCCCACACCGTGCCGGTGGCGTCGGCGTCGAACGGGCGACAGTGCCCGTCCTTGGACAGGATCATCCCCTCGATGTAGTCCCAGCCCTCGCCCTGGGGCAGCCACAGCGCGGTCCCGCCGGCGATCGCGACGTCGGCCCTGCCGTCCTCGAGGGCCCGGCACGCCAGATCCACCGCCACCAGGCTGGTCGAGCACGCGGTGTACAGGTACACGCTCTCGCCCGTGAAGCCGAACAGGTGCGACACGCGCATCGCCATCGCGTGGGTCACGCCGGTCGCGACGACCTCGAACAGCGTGCCGCCGTCGTGGCCGAAGTGGTCCAGCGCGTCGAGCACGTGCCGCGACGGGCCGCCTCCGGCGTACACCGCCACCCGCCGGCCGAGGGTCGCGGGGTCGTGGCCCGCGTCCTCGACCGCGGTCCAGGCGTGCTCCACGAACAGCCGCTGCTGCGGGTCCATCAGCTTCGCGTCGCGGTTCGACAGGCCGAAGTGGTCGTGGTCGAACCACTCGGTGCCGTCGAGGTGGGCGCCCATCGGCACGAAGTTGGCCGGCAGGCTCCCCTTCGCGTCGCGCCGGGCGTCGACCATCGCCTCCGGGATCCGGGTGATGGCCTCGTGACCCGCGGCGAGGTTCGCCCAGAACCGGTCGACCCCGCTCGCGCCCGGGAACCGGCCCGACAGGCCGATGATCGCGATCGGCGCGCGGCGATCGCGGCTCACGGCGCGCCCCCGGCCGGCACCAGGTCGGCCATCCCGTCCGGCAGGACCCCGAGCTCGAACCGCCCGGCGAGGTACGTCGCGTTGTCGGGCTTGATCGCCATCACGAGGCCGGCCTGGATGTCGCGGAACAGCCGCTCGAACGGTCCGCGCATCAGCGCCTGGGCGCCCACGACACGCAGCCCGTCCTGGGCGACCCGAGCGGCGGTCTCGGCCACCACCTGCTTGGCCTCCGCCAGGGCCCAGGTGCGCTCGAGCGTGCCCACGTGCGGGATCGAGGCGGCCCGCTGCACCATCAGCCAGGCGGGGACGAGCGAGATGCGGAGGTCACCCACCGCGGTGAACAGCCGGCCCACGTCCGGGTGGCCGTGGCCGATCGAGGACTCGAGCAGCCGCGCGATCCGGCCCCGCGCCGCCTGCCGCGCGACCCGGTACGCCGACTCGGCGACGCCCAGGTAGGCGCTGGCGAGCCCGATGCCGAACTCGAGCTCCAGCAGGAGGTTGAGCGGCTCGGGCACCACGTCCGCCTCCGGCACGAACACCCGGTCGAACGCGATGTCGACGCTCTGGGTCCCCCGCATCGACAGGCTGTCCCACAGCGTGCCCTTGGTGACGCCGTCGGCGTCGAGGTCCACCAGGGCGCCCACGATCCGCCCGTCGAGCTGGCCGTTCACGAACGCCACCTGGGCGTGGGGGCCGAGCGAGCACCAGATCTTGCGCCCCTGGAGCAGGTACCCGCCCGGGACCCGCTCGAGCCGCGTGCTGGGCAGCTCCGCCGAGAAGATGTTGGCGCGGGGCTCCGACCCGAGGGCCGAGACGAGCGCGCCGTCCTCGAGCACCCGGCGGTAGAACCGACGTCGCTGGTCGTCGGACCCGAGGTACCGGAGGTACGACATCGCCGTGCAGTGCATCGTGAAGCACAGCGCGGTGGCGCCGCTACCCTTGGCGATCTCGAGCAGGACCGCCGCGTACGCGAGGTCGGAGACCCCGAGCCCGCCGTACGCCTCGGGGATGGTCAGGCCGAGCAGGCCGGCCTCGAACAGGTCGCCGAAGTCCTCGGTCGGGAAGCGGTTCTCCCGGTCGACCGCGGCGGCGCGGGGCCAGAACCGCTCGGCCGACAGCTGGGCCGCGCGCGCCACGATCTCGCGCTCGCGCGGGGTCAGGGGGAGGGTCTCGTGGGTGAGGACCGGCGGTCCCCGCGGGTCGAGGCTGGTCATCAGGCGCTCCTCTGGGCGTCGTTCGGGCGGATCCGGGCCGCGCACGCCGCGATGGTGGGGGTCTGCATGAAGTCGCGCAGGGACAGGCCGATCCCGACCGACGCGCGGATCCGGGCCACGATCTGCACCGCGAGCAGCGAGTGCCCGCCGAGCTCGAAGAAGTCGTCGTCCCGCCCGACCCGGCCGACGCCCAGCACCTCGGCCCACACCTCGGCCAGGGACTGCTCGAGTGGGCTGCCCGGGGCGACGTAGACCCGGTGCGCGCCCTGCGGGGTCGCGGGGTCCGGCAGGGCCGCTCGGTCGAGCTTGCCGTTCGGGTTGAGCGGGACCCGGTCCAGCGCCACGAACTGCGCGGGCACCATGTAGTCGGGGAGGTGGGCGCGCAGGTGCGCCCGCAGGTCGTTCGGGTGGACCGCGTCCAGGCCCACCACCCAGGCGATCAGGCGGCGATCGTCGTCCGGCCCGCGGACCTCGACCACTGCGTCCGTCACCCCCGGGTGCCGGCGCAGCTGGGCCTCGATCTCTCCGAGCTCGATCCGGAATCCGCGCAGCTTGACCTGGCGGTCGTCGCGACCGAGGAACTCGACGGTGCCGTCGGCGAGCCACCGCCCGAGGTCACCGGTCCGGAACAGGCGACCCCGCTCGGGGTCCGACGGGAACCGCTGCGCGGTCAGGTCCTCGCGGGCGTGGTACCCGCGCGCGACCCCCTGGCCGCCGAGGTACAGCTCGCCCGGAACGCCGACCGGGCACGGTCGACCCGCGGCGTCCAGCACGTACAGCCGGCTGTTGCCCAGCGGGCGTCCGATGGTGACCCGGTCGTCGCCCGGGCGGACCGCCGCCGACGAGGCCCAGACGGTCGCCTCGGTGGGTCCGTACAGGTTCAGGACCCGGGGGACGGACCGGGCG
>JBEBJW010000314.1:0-7183 GCA_040079715.1 Myxococcota bacterium
CTTCGCCCGACGAAGTCCGGGGCGAAGGTGAATTCGGATCGCGCCCGGCGGGTCGAGCGGGCGAACGACGACGCCGCGCCGGTCGATGCGGAACCGTCCGGTCCGGCGACGGCCGGCGACTCGGAGGAGTGATGGCCAACACGAGCTACACCGCGGCGGACATCACGGTCCTCGAGGGGATCGAGGCGGTCCGGAAGCGGCCGGGGATGTACATCGGCGGCACCGGCACCGATGGGTTGCATCACCTGTTGTGGGAGATCGTCGACAACGCGTGCGACGAAGCACAGAACGGGCACGCCACCGCGGTGGTGGTCACCCTGCACGAAGACGGCCAGAGCGTGACCGTCGACGACAACGGGCGCGGGATCCCGGTCGACCTCCACCCGAAGACCGGCAAGAGCGCGCTCGAGATCATCTTCACCGTGCTGCATTCGGGGTCGAAGTTCGGCGGCGGCAGCTACGAGACCGCCGGCGGCCTCCACGGCGTCGGCGCGTCGGCGGTGAACGCCCTGTCCCACCACCTCGTGGCGAAGGTCCGCCGCGACGGGCGCGAGTGGACCCAGGAGTTCCGGAAGGGCCGCCCGAAGACCGGGGTCGACGACACCGGTCCGGCCCGCGGCACCGGAACCAACATCACGTTCGCGCCGGATCCCGAGATCTTCGAGGACGTGGTGTTCGATCCCGAGCGGATCCAGAAGCACCTCGAGATCAAGTCGTTCCTGCACAAGGGCCTGAAGGTCACGTTCCACGACCGGGTGCGGGACACCACGGTCGTCCTCGAACACGAGGGCGGGATCGTCGACTACCTCGCGGTGGTGATCGCGCGGGCAGAGGCGGCGCGGGTGGTCGAGCCGACGTTCACCCTCGACCGGACGACCGACGACGCGGCGCTCGAGGCCGCCGTCGGCTGGACCGACGCCCCGCGCGAGTGCGTCCTGTCGTACGTGAACGGGATCCCGACCCTCGACGGTGGCACCCACGAGCAGGGGTTCCGCGACGCGCTCGGCAAGGCGATGCGGAACTTCATCGACACCCACGGGCTGCAACCGCGCGGGATCCAGCTCGCGGCCGAGGACCTGCGCGAGGGGGTGTACTGTGTGTTGTCGATCCGGGTCCGCGATCCGCAGTTCCAGGGCCAGACCAAGGGTCGGCTGAACAACCCGGAGGTCCGCGGGGCGATCGACGGGGCGGTGAGGCCCGCGCTCGAGCAGTGGCTGCACGAGAACCGGTCGATCGGCGAGCTGATCGTCCAGCGCGCGGTCCAAGCCGCCCGGGCCCGCCTCGCGAGCCGCGACGCCGAGGCCAAGATCCGGCGGAAGTCGGCCACCTCGGGGCGGTTGAACCTCCCCGGCAAGCTCGCGGACTGTTCATCGACCGATCCGGCCGAGAGCGAGCTGTTCATCGTCGAGGGCGACTCCGCCGGCGGCTCGGCGAAGCAGGCGCGGGACCGGCGGACCCAGGCGATCCTCCCGCTCCGCGGCAAGGTCCTCAACTCGGAGCAGGCCGGGCTGAAGAAGGTCCTCGAGAACGAGGAGCTGAACAACGTGGTGATGGCGCTCGGCTGCGGGATCGGCGCCGACTTCCGGGCGGATCGCCTCCGGTACGAGCGGATCGTGCTGCTGATGGACGCCGACAGCGACGGCCACCACATCACCACCCTGCTGCTGACGTTCTTCTACCGGTACCTGACCCAGCTGATCGACGGCGGGCACGTGTTCCTCGCGCTGCCGCCGCTGTACCGGATCCAAATCGGCAAGAACAGCCACTGGGCGCTCGACGACGCGGACCGGGACCGGATCCTCCGCCGCCTGTCGTCGCGGGCGAAGCCGGAGATCACGCGGTTCAAGGGGCTCGGCGAGATGCCGCCGAAGACCCTGTTCGAGACCACCCTCGACCCGGAGAAGCGCCGGCTGCTCCAGGTCACGGTCGACGATCGGCCGCTGACCGACGCCACCGTCAATGACCTGATGGGCAAGGACCCGGCGCCCCGGTACCGGTTCATCATGGACCGGTCGGCGGACATCGACGCCGAGGCCCTCGACGTCTGATGACGATCGACGCCCTGCGCGACCGGCTGTTCGCGGTGTCGTCGTGGCTCGACGCGGCCCCGGTGCTGCTCGTCGCCGTGACCGCCGGGCTCGCTGCGTGGGCGACCGCCCTCGGGCTCGCGCGGATCGGGCTGCGGGCCGGCGATCAGGTCGCCCGGCGGACGTCGACCCCGCTCGACGACGATCTGCTGGCCCGGATCCGTCGGCCGGCCCTGCTGCTCGGGCCGGTGGTCGGGGTCCACGCGTTCGCCGCGGTCCTCGGGCTGCCGTGGGCGACGACCGCGGCCTCGCTGATCGAGACGTTGGTGCTGACCTACGTGGCGGTCACCGCGTTCGAGATCCTGGTGGTCGAGGCGTGGATCGAGCGGCGGCAGGGGCTGACGGTCCCGGGTCCGGTCCGCCAGCTCGTGATCGGCGTGGCGTACGGGGCGGTGCTGCTCGGGGTCGGGAGTGACCTGCTCGGGTTCGACCTCACCCCGCTGGTCGCGACCGGCTCCGTCACCTCGCTGATCCTCGGGCTCGCGCTCCAGCAGCCGCTGTCGAACCTGTTCGCCGGGATCGTGCTCCACGCCGAGCGCCACCCGCGGGTCGGTGACTGGCTGCTGATCGACGGGCGGGAGGGCGAGGTCACCGACATCGGCTGGCGCTCGACCCGCCTGCGGACCCTGTCCGACGACGTACTGGTCGTGCCGAACCTGGCCCTGCTCAACGCGCAGGTGATCAACTTCACCACCCCGACCCCGGTGTGCGGCCGCCCGGTGCCGGTGCCGATCCCGTTCGACGTGCCGCCGCACGTGGTCGACCGGTGGGCCCGCGAGGTGCTCGAGACGATCGAGGGGGTGGTCGGCGCGTGGGAGCCGCGGACCAAGGTCTGGCTCGCGTCGATCGACGATCACTGCCAGCGGTACGTCGTCCGGTTCTGGGTCACCGAGTTCCGGATCCACGACGACTGCGAGTCGGAGCTGCTGAAGCGCCTGTGGTACAAGCTCGCCGAGCAGGGCGTGCAGTTCCCGGCCCCGTACCGGGCGATCCGGGTGTTGACCGACCCGCCGTCGGCGATGGCCGCGGTCGACGCGCCGCGCCCGACCCCGTTCCCGCCCGAGCTGCCGCGTCCGACCGGGACCGGCGAGCCCTCCCCGCGGGCTCGCTGACCAGACTTCGTGGGCTCAGGGTGGGGCCCCCCCACGAAGTGCTTCGTGCTCCAGCTGCCAGCGGTCCCACCGCCGCTGCTCCCGCGCGCGGAACGACCGGAACTTCAGCGGCTCGTCGGCGACCACCTCGACCGGCTCGCCGGTGTCCGGGTGGGGGAACCGGATCGCGGTCGCGGCGAGGAACAGCCCCTTGCCGAACAGCGTGGTCCCCTCGAGGCCGTACTTCGTGTCGCCGAGGATCGGGTGCCCGAGCGACGCGAGGTGCCGGCGGAGCTGGTGGGTCCGGCCGGTCTCCGGGGCGAGCTCGACCGTGGTGATCCACCCCGACCGGAGCGCGCGCGACTGCGACACCACCGCGTACCGGCTCCGGGCCTCCCGGCCGTCGATCGGCGCGTCGACCACGCCCTCCCCGTCGAGCTTGCCGACCACGATCGCCCGGTACTGCTTCTGGACGTCCCGCCGCTCGAACGCCTGCCCGAGCGCGGCGTGGGCGGACCGGGTCTTCGCCACCACCAGCACCCCGGCGGTCGGCCCGTCGAGCCGGTGGACCGCCCGCGGCGCCGCGAGCGCGTCCGCCCGCGGAGACCGCCGGACGTTGCCCGGGAGCGCCCGCTCGACCGTCTTCGCGAACGCGCCGGACGTCGGAAGCCCGGCCGGCTTGAGCACCACCGCCAGCGCGTCGTCTTCGAACAGGACCGGGATCCGCCGGTGGAGCGTCGGCGCGACCCGGACCCCGCCGGCCGGCTCGACCCACACGACCTCGTCGCCCGGACGGACCCACCGGCACGACTCGGACAGCCAGCCGTCGCAGCCGATCTCGCCCCGCTCGCACGCCTTGCGGGCCGAGGCGCGGGTCGGGAACGCGTCGAACGTGGTCGACACGAGCCGATCGAGCCGGACCGGCTCGGCGCCCTCGGGGAGCACGATCCGCGCGAGCACGGTCCGATCGGCGGGGACCGGCTGGCGCTCGATCACGGCGCGAGCCCGGACGCGGGGGCGGTGCGGCGGAGCACCGACGCCTTGAGCTGACCGCAGCCGGCGTCGATGTCGATCCCGCGCCGCACCCGGACCGTCGCGTCGACCCCGTGCCCGGTGAGGACCGCCACGAACCGCTCGGCCCGCGGAGCCGCAGTGGGGCCGCCCGCGTAGCCCGCGGTCGGGTTGAGCGGGATCAGGTTCACGTGGGCCGGGAGCCCGGTCAGCAGCCGCCCGAGGCGGTGCGCGGTGTCGTCGTCGTCGTTCTTGCCGGCGATCAGCGCCCACTCGAACGTGATCCGGCGCCCGGAGGCGGCGGCGTACACCCGGCACGCGTCGAGCAGCTCGACCAGCGGCCACCGCCGGTTGACCGGGAGCAGCGCCGACCGCTCGGCGTCGGTCGCGGCGTGCAGGCTGATCGCGAGCCGGACCTGGAGCCCCTCCTTCGCGAAGTCGAGGATCCGCGGGACCACCCCGACGGTGCTGACCGTGATGTGCCGCGCGCCGATCCCGAGGTCCGACATCAGGCGGCGGATCGCGGCGAGCGAGGCGTCGTAGTTGTGGAACGGCTCGCCCATCCCCATCAGCACCACGTTCGACAGCCGCTCGCCGGTGGCGCGGACCAGCGCCGACGCCCGGGCGGCCTGCTCGAAGATCTCGGTCGCGCCGAGGTGACGGGCGAACCCCATCTGGCCGGTCGCGCAGAACACGCACCCCATCGCGCAGCCGGCCTGGGTCGAGATGCACGCGGTGCGGCGCCCGTCGTCGTACGGCATCACCACGGTCTCGATCAGCTGCCCGTCGGCGAGGCGGTGGACCCGCTTGACCGTCCCGTCGGTCGAGGTCTGCTCGGCTGCCACCGTCAGCGTGCCGAGCGTGGTCTCGGCGGCGAGCCGCTCGCGCAGATCCCGCGGCAGGTCGGTCATCGACGCGATCGAGGTCGCGCCCCGGTCGTACAGCCACGCCCGGATCTGGGCCGCTCGGTACCGCGGCTGCCCCCACCCGGCGAGCGCGGCCTCGAGTCCGGGCGGATCGAGCGCGTACAGGTCGATCATCGCGCCCACCGGTCGGCCAGCCGCTGGTGCGCGTCGAGCACCCGGTCGGCGAACACGCTGGCGGCGCTGACGGTGTCCTCGTAGTGGTCGCCGTCGTCGGTGAACAGCGACACCGCGCGGTTGAAGTCCGGCTCCGGGATCACGTAGCTGAAGTAGCTGTCCGCCATCCCGATCATCGCGCGGTACTCGGTGTCGAGGTGGTCGAGCAGCGGCGCTCGACCCGGCTGGTCCGACAGCCGGTACGGCCACGCGTGGAGCGTCAGGCAGTCGCAGTCCCCGATCGCGAGCGTGTCGCGGCACGCCTCGTAGTCCGGCACGGTCGCGGTGCAGTCGGGATCGTGCTGCCAGAAGTACGTCGCGTCGGCCCCGCGGGCGGCTGGATCGGCGGCCTCGGTCACCCACCGCGGATCGTCGGTCGGCAGGCCCCACGCGAGCTCCGGCAGCAGCTCCCCCGGCACCGACAGGAACCCGACCGGGCCGAGCTCGAGCCGGAACACGTGGGCCTCGAAGCACCCGAGCACGTCGTCCGACACCTCCGGGCACGCCGCCGAATCGGTGATCGCCTGGTCGAGGCCGATGTCGAACAGCCCGATCGGACCGAGCACGTTGTACGCCTCGTTCGAGATCGGCAGCACGAACGGCTCGCGGTCGACCCGGAGCGGCCCGGTGACCGGCGCCCCGGCCGCCAGCGCGTCGATCGCGGCCTCGGCGATCGCCCACCCGTGGCTGGTCACGAACGCCCACGAGTCCTGCTCGGCCCACACCGGGACGTGGTCGCCGTCGGCGTCGATCCGATCCGCCCCCTCCGGCTGGCCGAAGCAGTCGGCGTCTGCGGGGTCGGCGACCGCGGCGGCGTCGCAGGTCGCGAGCACGTGGGTCCCGTCGTCGAGCACCAGCGGCAGCTGGCCGTTCAGCGCGGACTGCATTCCGCCGAGGCTCTCCGGCAGGTGGACCGCGATCCCGCCGTACTCGGCCTCGAGCACCGCGCGGGTCACGCCGACCCAGTCGCTGCTGAGGTCGTTGTTCGACTCGGACCGGACCTCCGGGTGCCCGCTCCAGTTGGTCAGGGTGAACACGGTTCCCGCGTCGCCGACGCCCTGGAGCACGAGGAGCTGGTCGCTGACCACCACCGGGTCGCGGCCGTCGTGGATCATCCCATGGAACCGCTCGTCCGGGTTCTTCCCGCCGAACCGCGGCCCGTTCATCCATGGCCCCCGATCCCGCATCGCGACCCGCCCGACCGTCAGATCCACCGGGACCATCGCGGCGGCCGCGTCGCGGACCGCCTGCTCGATCGCCTGGGCGATCCGGTCCTGGTACGCGGGGTCGAACCCCGGGATCCCGCCGATCGGGTTCCCCCACAGGCCCATCGTGTCCGGGCCCTGGTGATCGTGGGTCGACGACACGATCAGCCGCTCGGGCGCGAACCCGTCGGCGACGAGCGCGTCGCGGGCCTGCCAGATCCGCGGGTGACCGAGGCCGACGAGATCCAGCCCGACGAGGGCGACGTACTCGCCGTCGATCGCCACCACCACCGCCCGGGCCCACACCGGGTCGTGGACCCCGTTCGCCGGCCGGAGCGGCCCGTACCCCGCGATCCACACCGGATCGAACGTGCCCGACCCGTCCGCGTCGACGTACGGCTCGTCCCCGTCCCAGGTGGAGTCGCCGTCGAGATCGGTGAACGTCTCGCGGATCTCGGGCGTCACGTCGATCGCGGCCGCGCCGGCGTACAGCACGCCGTCGTGGACCAGTGGGATCCCGAGCGGGGAGCCTGCCGCCGGTGTGGGTTCGGGATCCGAGGTGCAAGCGAGGAGGAGCGAGAGCATCCGCGCTCCGTAACCGCGCGCGCACCGCGCGGAACGCGAGCACCGACCGAGTCGGACGGAGCACGCTCGGTCGGGGCTCCAGCGCGGAACCCAGCCCCGAGCGGACGAGCGGGGAATTCCCTCCC
>JBEBJW010000315.1:0-7181 GCA_040079715.1 Myxococcota bacterium
ACCGGCACGGCGCGTGCAGCGACCGTCAGCGGGGAGCCATCGGCGGCGACCGTTTCTGTGATCACTTTGGGCCTTCGTTCGCCGCCGATGCGCCCCCGCTACTCGGCCCGTCCGGTCCCGAACGGAATCTCCCCCTTCGGCGGTGGATGGATGCGGTTCGAAGACCGGGCGCCCGCGGCATCCATCCACCGCGTGCAGCGGCGATCCCGTTCGAGGACCCGGAACTGACCCGGTCCCCGCGTGGGAGGCATCCTCGGGGCGGTGGCGCTGGGCGACGTGCGCGGACACCACGCCGCGCCTGTCGCGCGGCAGCACGAGGCGGCCCCCCGCGGATCGGGGATGCGCGGCCGTCGACGCCGCCGGAGCGCGCGGCTCCCGCCTCCACCGAGGGTCGCCCCGGCACTTCTCCCTCCCCCGATGGCTTGCCCGGAGCCGCGCCTCCCGCCGCTCGCCGGAGCCCCGAGGCCAAGATGCGCGGCGCACCCCGCTGTCGGCGTGACGGCACCCAGCCGCTTCGTGACCGCGACGCCTCCGGGGACCGGGCGCCCGCGGCATCCATTCACCGCTTGCAGCGACGATCCCGTTCGAGGACCAGGCGACGGGACGCCACCCGGAGCTCCCCGCCGCCGGAGGACGGGCGGATCCCCTCAGCCCGGCCGGACCCGCGCGAGCGCCCGCGACACCGCGTCGAGCTCCGCCTCCCGCCCGAGCGTCGTCCACAGGCGCTGCCCGAGCTCGTACGCCGCCACCGCCCGCGGGCCCTGCTGGAGCCGCTCCGACGCGGTGCCGGCCTGGGTCGCGAGCCGGGCGGTGTCCTCGTCGCAGAACCCGGTCTGCCGCAGCAGGCCGTCCGCCTCGGCCAGGTGGTCGTCGAACAGCAGCCACTGCTCGTCGAACGCCGCGCACAGCACCAGCGCGAGGTTCGCGTTCGCCAGCGCCCCGCTGTTGCCCTGGCGGGTGAACTCCGCCATCGCGACCTCGAGCGTCTCGCGCGCCCGGCGGTGGTCGCCGCGGGCGAGGTGGATCAGCCCCGCGTTGTACGCCGGGAACACCCACGCGCGGCTCCCGATCGCCTTCAGCAGCCCACGGGCGCGCCGATACAGCGACGCCGCCTGGTCGAGGTCGCCCATCGCGCGGGCCACGTCGCCCTGGCCGTTGACCGCGATCGCGACCTTGTACCGCTGGCCCCGCTCGGCGAACGCCGCCTCGGCCTGCCGGAGCAGCGCGAGCGCCTCGGCAGGGTCGCCCGCTTCCTTCGCGGTCTCGCCGAGGACCCGCCACGCCTCCGCGGTGCCGAGCTTGTCCGACTGGGCCTCGTACTCCTGCAGCGCCAGTCGCCCCCACCGCTCGGCGCCGGGGACGTCCCCCGACCCGAGCAGCGCCTGGGCGATCTCGAGCCGCGCGTCCGCCATCAGCGCCCGATCGCCCCGCTTCGCCGCCTCCTGCTCGACGTCGATCGACGCCGCCACCGCCTTCGCGTACCGCCCCTGGACCCGGTCCCGGCGCGCCCGCAGGCACCGGACCCGCCGCCGGACGGCGTCCCACCCGAACAGCGTCGCCGCGCCGTCGATCTGGTCGAGCCACCGATCGGCGTCCTCCCACCGGCCCTGGCGGGTCGCGATCTCGTGCCGGACGAGCCACCCGTCGCCCCACCGCACGTCCGCGTTCGGGACCGACGACCGCTCGAGCGCCGTGTCGCGCAGATCGAGCAGCTCGTCGGCGATCGCGAGGTCGCCGGCGCGCAGGCGGGCGTGGGCGGCGTCGAACAGGGTCGACAGGGCGCCCTCGGGGTCGTCGCCGTACAGCCGGTGCCGCCCGACCCGCTCGGGGAGGTGATCGTCGCCCGGGACATGGGTCTCGTCGGCCAACACGTCGGCGCACAGCGCGTGGAGGGCCGCCAGGCGCCCCGCGCGGCGCGCCCGGGCCTCGAGCGCGTCGCGGACCGCGGGGTGGGCGAACCGCCAGCCGCCGCCGGGGCCGGCGGGGCCGCAGGTCGCGAGCTGGTGCTCGACCAGGAGCTCGACCACCGCCGGGCTCGGATCCGCGTCGCCGGCCTCGGCGCACGCCGCCTTCCACTCCGCCGGGTCCACCCCGGTCCCGAGGACCGCCGCCAGCTCGAGCGCCCGGACCTCGGCGTCCGACCGGGCGGCCAGCGCGCGCTCGATCCGGGTCGCCCACATCGCGTGGAGGTCGGCCGGCAGGTCCTCGTCGAGCCGGAGCGTGTACCCGTCTGGTCCGGAGGTGATCACCCCGCGCTGGACCCAGTCCGCGACGAGCTGGACCGCGAACTGCGGGTTGCCGGCCGTCCGATCGTCGATCCGGACCGACAGGGCGGGCGCCAGGCCGAGCAGCGACCGGATCAGCGTCGGTCGGTCCTCGACCGGCAGCGGCCCCACGTCGACCCGCTCGACCCGATCGTGCTCGACCAGCTCTGCGAGCAGCGTCGACTCGTCGCCGAGGCGGCGGGTCCGCGGGGCGAGCCCGTCGTCGGTCACCGTGAGCACGATCAGCACCGGCAGCGGGTGACGGGCCGGGTAGTCGAGGAGGTACAGCGCGAACCGCAGCGCGTCGAGGCCGTGCTGGACGTCGTCGAGCCACACCACGATCGGCCGCTCGAGCACCAGCGCCTGGAACAAGCGGCGGACCGTGACGTACCGCTCGGTCGGGCTGCCGAACCGCAGGCCGGCGGGGCCTCCGGGGGCCTTGGTCCACGAGGCGGCGCGCGGCGCGATCACCTCGGTCAACGCCGCCCACTCGTCCGGGTGGTCGACCCCGCGCGACCGGAGCATCGCCTCGACCCGGGCAGCGACCCCGTCGCGATCGAGGCCGTTGCACCGGAGTGCAGTCCTGAGCATCGGACCGAGGCCGTGCCCGGGCCCCGGGATCGGCCCGTGGACCGCGCGGAACGTCTGGGCGACGCCGACCTCGTGCGCCCGCTGGACCAGCCACTCGGCGAGGCGGCTCTTGCCGGTCCCGGGCGGGCCGCCGGGTCGACACGGTGCGCCGGAGCGCGTCCCACAGCGCCGTCCGCTCGTCGACCCGGCCGACCAGCGGGATCGTCCGGAACGCGAACAGCCCGAGCCCCGCGAGCGGCGCGTCGGCCACCGGCTCGTCGCCCTCCGGCGCCCGCCAGTCCTCCGGGATCGGGGGGTGGTCCGCGACGAGGGGCGCAGGCGGACCCGCACCCGGCGCCGGCTCGACCAGCGGGCCGAGGTTCCGCAGCGCCCACACCGCGTCCGCCGCGCGCCGGAACCGATCCGCCGGGTCCTTCGCCAGCAGCCGGCCGAGCCAGGCATCGAGCCGCTCCGGCACCGCGTACGGCGCGTCGAGGCGGGGGATCGCCGACGGGTCTGCCGCAGGCCCCGACACCGACGCTGGGTCCGCGACGGGGACGTGGACCCGGCGCTGCCCGTCGGTCGACCGCTCGACCTTGAACGGGGGCGCGCCGTGGATCAGCGCCCAGAACAGGCACCCGGCCGCGTACAGGTCGGTCCACGGGCCGATGTCGCGCCAGCCGCCGCCGAACTGCTCCGGCGCCATGTACGCCGGGGTGCCCCCGCCGATCGGGTTCCGGCCGCCGTCGGCCTCCTGGGCGAGCCCGAAGTCGTTGAGCTTGATCCGCGGCATGCTGCGGGGCCCGGTGACGAGCACGTTCGACGGCTTGAGGTCGCGGTGGATCACGCTGCGGGCGTGGGCGTGGCCGAGCGCGTCGAGCAGCGCGACGATCACCGTCTCGACCGACGACCACGGCAGGCGGCCGCACCAGCCGGACAGCGTGCCGCCGTCGACCCGCTCCATCGCGAGCCACGGGGTGCCCGCCGGGACCGCACCGTCGGTGCCGGCCTCGGTCCGGGCGTCGGCCTCGCCGTAGTCGAACACCCGGACGATGTTCGGGTGGTCGAGGGCGGCGATCGACCGGGCCTCGGCGCGGAACGCCTCGCGCCAGGCGGGCTTGTGGTGGGCCTTGGCGGTCAGGAACTTCACCGCCACGGGGTACTGCAGGCGCAGGTGTCGGCCGGACCACACCTGGCCCATGCCGCCCTTGCCGATCGGACTGTCCAGACCGAACGGGCCCAGCTCGACCACCGGTCGCCCCCCTGCGATCTCTACAACGTCGCGCGCCCCGGCGCCGCCCGCGGATAGACTCCGGCGATGGTCGAGCTGCACCTGGTGGGGATGCGCGCGGCGGACGAGTCGTTCGCGGTCGAGGTCGTTCGCCGGACGCTCGGCGCGCTGGGGCTGGCGCCGAGCGGGCCGGGGGTGGCGCTCGAGCTCGAGGTCCGGAACCGCGGCACCCACGGGCTGTGGCTGACCGGCGAGTCGATCGCGCTCGAGCCGCTCCCGGGCGCGCTCGCGCGGGCGGCGGACCTCCCGGTGCGCCAGTACCGGATCCGGGTGTCGACCGACGACGGGCGGGCCCGGATCGAGATCGACGGGTGGACCTGGTGGCCGGACCAGCGGCGGGTGCCGATCCCCGGGGTGAAGGACGCGGACTGGCTCGACGGCGACGATCTCGTGTCCGGGGCGTCCGCGCTGGCCCGGTCGGTGCTGGAGGTCACGGTCGAGCAGCACGAGGCGTGGCACCACGACGACGCCGCGGTGTTCCGGTGGCACGTCGCGCTGCAGTGACCGCTCGGCTCAGGTCGCGGCCCCGTGGAACAGCACGCCGAGCGCGTGCCTCCGTCCGGCGCGGACCTCGCTGACCCCGTGCCGGAGCACCGCCCGACGCGGACCGCGCGGTCCGGCGTCCGGGCGCAGGTTCCCCGCCACGATCGCCGCCTCGCCCTGGCGCAGCGGCACCACGATCGGCCGAGATTGGATCCGCGGGCGCTGCTCGACCAGCACGAGCTCCCCGCCCTCGAAGTCGACGCCAGGCCGGTCCAACAGCACCACGAGCTGCAGCGGGAACCACACCGGGCCGTACAGGTCCTGGTGGAGCCGGTTGTAGTCGCCCGGACCGTACCGCAGCAGCAACGGCGTCGACAGCGGCTGGCCCGCCCGCGCGCACGCCTCCCGGAGCCCGTCCGCGGTGTCCGGAAACGCGGCTGGCAGCCCCAGCTCGTCGGCCCACCCGCGCGCGATCGGCACGAGGCGCGGATACCACGCGTCCCGCAGCGCCTGGATCAGCGGTGGCAGCGGGTCGTCGTAGTACCGGTACTCGCCCCGCCCGAACCCGTGGCGCGCCATCACCACCGCCTTGCGGAACCGGGCCGTGTCCCACCCGGCCACCACCTCGGCGCACGCGGCCGGGGACAGCGCCGGGACCACCGCCCAGCCCTGGTGCGCCAGTCGCTCCGTCAGCTCCGCGCTCATCGCTCGCCGTCCAGGAGCGCGGCCTTCCGCTCGGCGCCCCACCGGTAGCCCGAGCGGTCGCCGTCCGCGCGGACCACCCGGTGGCACGGGATCAGCACCGCCACCAGGTTGGTGGCGCACGCCCGCGCGACCGCCCGGGTGGCGGCCGGCTGACCGATCGCCGCGGCCACCTGCGCGTAGCTGCGGGTCTCCCCCGGCGGGATCCGGCGGAGCTCGGCCCACACCCGCTCCTGGAACGCGGTCCCCTGGATGTCGATCGGGACGTCGCGCACCCGGCCGCGGTCGACCCGATCCACCACCGCGTCGACCCAGTCGGGGGCGGCGGCTTCGGCCAACCGGGCGTTCGGCAGGCGGCGCGCGAGATCGGCGATCAGGCCCTCGTCGGTGTCGCCGAACCCGACCTCGCACACGCCGCGCTCGGTCCACCCGACCAGCACCCGCCCGAGCGCGCAGGCCCGGACGGTGAACCGGACGTCCCGCGTGGCGCCCGCCCGCTCCGCGCCGGCCCGCGCCTCGGCCGCCGGCATCCCGAGCTCCGGCGCGACCTGGGCGTAGAACGCGCTCGGCGCGAGGCCCGCCCCGAGCGCCGCGTCGACCACCGACGCTGCGCCGGTGAGCTCGGCCTTGGCGCGCTCGGCCCGCGCCCGCCGGCGGTACGCCTGGGGGCTCACCCCGGTGTGCTGCTTGAACCGCCGGAGGAACTGGTTCGCCCCGAGCCCGGACGCCGCCGCCAGCGACGCCGTCGTCACCGACGCGTCCTCCTCGAGCCGGCGGCAGGCCGCGACGATCGCCCGGGTCGCGCGGTCGCGTGGGTCGTCCCCGGTCGGTCGGCACCGCAGGCACGGGCGGAACCCGGCCTCGATCGCGTCGGCGGGCTGCTCGTAGAACGTGACGTTCTCGCGTCGGGGAGCGCGCGACGCGCACGACGGGCGGCAGAACACGCCGGTCGTCCGCACCGCGTACCAGAACCGGCCGTCCGAGGCGCGGTCGCGGCTCAGCACCGCCCGCCAGCGAAGGTCTTCGGTGTCGGTCTCGGCCACGATCATCGGGTCCTCCTGGCTCCTCGATACCGCGCGGCGCCGGGGCGCTCGTCCGGAGGATCACCGGGTAATCCTCTACCGAGGAGTGCCGATGGGCGTCGAGTGGAAGCTGGCGTGCACCGGGTGCCGCGAGTTCCTGTGGCCCGGATCGATGAAGCCCTGGAAGTGGCGCGGGTTCCAGCTCGGCGGACCGCCGGTGGTCGCGTGGTTCGGCGCCCACGCCCGCGAGGGCTGCGCGATCGCGATCTGCGTCGACGACCTGCGGGAGCGCGCGCTCACCCTCGAGGGTGCGGATGGGTGGCGCGAGGATCTGCGGTCGTTCGGGCACGTCGAGGCGTGGTCGCTCGGCGACGGGCCGAGGTGCGGGTGGTGCGCCCGCGCGATCGCACCCACCGCGCCCGACGTCGTGGCCCTCGGGCACCTGTGGCTGTGCGACGCGCGGTGCCGCGACGGGTTCGCCGCCGCCGAGGATCGCCTCGGGGGCCGGCGGGTGTGGCGCCCGGACGTCGCAGGCGCGGTGGACGTGCGGTGCGAGCGGTGCGACACCGGGGTCGCCGCCGACCCAGGCGAGCCGCTGGCGCTGGCCGAGTGGATGCTCGAGCACCTCGATCCGGCGTGTGTCCTGCGGGTCACCCTCCGGTGACCGGCGGCGAGGCTGGGGCAAGGGCACGGGCACGGGGTGAGGCCGATCAGCGCGCCTCGACCCGCGCCGGACGGTCGCGGCCCGTCGGCGACCGCGGGACCCGCTTGACCTTGCCCGGCTCGATCGGGATCCGCAGGCTGATCGCCGTGCCGACGCCCGACCGGCTGTCGACCGCGACATGCCCG
>JBEBJW010000316.1:0-7157 GCA_040079715.1 Myxococcota bacterium
TGGGACGTGGCGTTGGACGAGCTGTCCGCCGCGGTCAAGGCCGCGCGTGACGGCGGCAAGAAGGTCGTGTACGTCGGGCCGTACCGCAGCGGGACGATCGTCGACGTGCTCCAGGCGTTCACCGGCGGCAACACCCTGTTCTGGGAGCCGCTCGGCCGCGACGCCGAGGCCCTCGCTGCCAAGGCGCTGTTCGGTCCGGGCGCGTCGCTTCCCCGGTACAACCTCGCCAAGGCCCACTACGTCCTGTCGTTCGGGGCGGCGTTCCTCGGCGACGCGTGGGGCAACGCCGGCAACCGGTCGGCGTTCGCCGACGCCCGCGACGCGAACACCGGCCACTACGTCGCCCGGTTCGTGGCGATCACCCCGCACCAGGACCAGACCGCGGCCAACGCCGACGACTGGCACGCGTGCAAGCCCGGCACCGAGGCGATGGTCGCGCTGGCGATCGCGCGGCTGGTGGCGGACAAGAAGGGCTACCAGGGCCCGGCGCGGGCTATGCTCGCCGCCGGAGACCCGAAGGCCGCCGCCGACGCCTCCGGGATCCCGGAGTCCACGATCGTCGCGATCTCCGCGATGTTCGCCGCGGGCGGCGCCGTCGCCCTCCCCGGCGGGATCGCCGGCGCCTCGGCCGCTGCGACCCGGCTCGCCGCCGCCACGTTCGTCCTGAACGCGATCGCCGACGAGCGGGACCTGTTCTCCGGCGGCGGGTACCGCGGACCGGTCAGCAGCTACGGCGACGTGGAGCAGCTGATCGCCGACCTCGACGCCGGCACGGTCGGCGTCCTGATCGTCGACGACGTGGACCCGGTGCACGCGCTGCCCGGCAGCCGGTTCGCCGAGGCGATGGGGAAGGCCGCGCTCACCGTGTCGACCTCGAGCTTCCCGAGCGAGACGGTCGCGGCGGCGAAGCTGGTGCTGCCCACCAACGACGTGTTCGAGGACTGGGGCGACGAGGAGCCGTGGGCCGGGTACCACCTGATCCGCCAGCCCGCGATGCTCCCGCTGTACTCGACGATGCCGCTCGCGGACCTCCTGTTCACCGTGTGGCGGAAGGTCGATCCCGCCACGGCCCCCGCGATCGCCTGGCGCGACGTGGTCAAGGCTCGGTGGGCGGCCCTCGGGTACGCCCAGACGGTCGATCCGACCGGCGCGGCGCCGCTCCCGGTCGGTCCGCTCCCGCTCGCGACCGCCGCGCCCGCGGTGTTCGCCGAGGCCCCGTTCATGCGGTGGTGGGAGGGCGTGCTGACCTCGGGGTTCGTCGAGACCCCCGCCGATCGCCGCCTCGAGGTGGTCGGCTCGGTCGACCTCGCCGGCTCCGGTGAGCCCGCTGGCACCGGCGAGTACTACCTCCAGGTGTTCGCCCACCCGTTCATCCTCGACGGGCGGTACGCGAACGAGCCGTGGGCCCACGAGGTCCCGGACCCGATGACCGGCCAGGTGTGGGACAGCTGGGTGCTGGTCCACCCGGAGACGGCGTCGAAGCTCGGCGTGTCCGACAACGACCTCGTGAAGGTCGCCGTCGGGGACAAGTCGATCGAGGTCGGGATCGAGGTGCACCCGTGCATCCGGCCGGACACGATCGCGATCCCGCTCGGCGGCGGCCGCACCCGGTCCAGCGGCCGGTACGCCGAGAACGTCGGCAAGAACGTCGCGTCGATCCTCGCTCCGACCAAGGACCCGAGCGGCGCGCTGGTCTGGCAGCAGTCGAAGTGCTCGGTGGTCCGGGCCGGCTCGAAGGCCGAGCTCGTCAGCCTGTTCGGCAACGACGACGACCAGGGCCGGAACTTCGTCGCGGTCGTCGACGCCGGCGAGTGGGAGAAGACGGGCGACGTGGAGGCGGAGGACCCGGGCCACCTGACCGGGATCCACGAGCTTCCGATGGACCGTCGGCTGGTCGCGGCCGAAGCCGAGTGGCACAAGGCCAACCCCGACGCCGAGCCCGAGAAGACGCAGTTCGTCGACTTCTACCCGGTGCCGGACCACCCGACGTACCGGTTCGCGATGACGATCGACACCAACGCCTGCAACGGCTGCGGCGCTTGCTCGGTCGCGTGCTACGCCGAGAACAACCTCGCGGTCGTCGGCAAGTGGAAGCTCGAGAAGCACCGCCAGATGTCGTGGATCCGGATCAACCGGTACTTCGCCGCCCACGCCGAGTCGGCGACCGGCGAGGGTGAAGGCCGGTCGGTCCACTTCGTCCCGATGCTGTGCCAGCACTGCGGCCACGCCCCGTGCGAGTCGGTGTGCCCGGTCCTCGCGACCTACCACTCGATCGACGGCTTGAACGCGATGGTCTACAACCGGTGCGTCGGCACGCGGTACTGCGCCAACGCCTGTCCGTACTCGGTCCGCCGGTTCAACTACCACTCGTACGTGTGGCCGGAGCCGTTCAACCTGCAGCTCAACCCCGACGTGACCGCGCGGACGATGGGCGTGATGGAGAAGTGCACGTTCTGCGTGCAGCGGATCCGCCGCACCAAGAGCGCGTACCGCGACCTCGGGTTCACCAACACCGTCCCGGACGACGCGCTCCGGCAGCTCCCGGCCTGCGCCGAAGCCTGCCCGTCGCAGGCGATCACGTTCGGCAACCTGGTCGACCCGGAGTCCGTGCCGGCGAAGACCCGCAAGAGCGGCCGCAGCTACCTGGCCCTCGCCGACGTGAACACGTTCCCGGCGATCAACTACCTCGCGCGCGCCTCGTTCCACGTCCAGCGGCACCACGCCGGCGGTGAGAGCGAGCACGTCGGCAGCAACGAGACCCACCCTGCACCGGCTCACGCCGGTGGTCAGTGAGAGGTGAGCCGTGGCGCTCGTCGAAGTCATCGATCCGAACGATCCTGGGAAGCCGAACCGGAGCGAGACCTACGGTGAGGTGAACCGCGACATCACGCGCGTGCTGCTCAAGCCGACCGCGTTGTGGGCCGCCGCGGTGCTCTTCGCCATCGTCTGCATGGTCATCGGCGGATGGTGCTGGTACAACCAGTTCACCTGGGGCATGGGCGTCGCCGGGTACAACCCCCCGGTCCAGTGGGGCGTGTACATCGTCACGTTCGTGTTCTGGATCGGCATCGGCCACGCCGGGACCCTGATCTCCGCGATCCTGTTCCTGGTCCGCTCGCGCTGGCGGACCGGCGTGTACCGCGCCTCCGAGGCGATGACGGTGTTCGCCGTCATGACCGCGCTGCTGTTCCCGGTGCTCCACCTCGGCCGCTGCTGGCAGGCGTACTGGTTCTTCCCGTACCCGAACCAGCGTCAGCTGTGGATGAACTTCAAGAGCCCGCTGATGTGGGACGTGTTCGCGATCAGCACGTACTTCACGGTGTCGGCGGTGTTCTTCTACGTCGGCCTCGTGCCGGACATCGCGATCTTCCGCGACCACGCCCGCGGGCTGGTCCGCAAGGTGTACGGCGTCCTGTCGCTCGGCTGGCGCGGCACCCACTCCCAGTGGCACAGCTACACCGGCGCCTACGGGTTCTTCGCCGCGTTCGCCGCCCCGCTCGTGCTGTCGGTCCACAGCGTCGTCTCCTGGGACTTCGCGATGGCGCCGACGCCCGGCTGGCACTCGACGATCTTCCCGCCGTACTTCGTGGCCGGCGCGATCTTCTCGGGCTGCGCGATGGTCATTTCGCTGCTGATGCCGATGACGTACCTGTTCGATTGGCACAAGTACGTCAACACCTGGCACTTCGAGAACCTGGCGAAGATGTGCATGCTCACGAGCGGCATCCTCACCTACGCGTACGCGATGGAGTACTTCGTCGCCTGGTACAGCCAGAACCCGTACGAACAGGCGATCTTCATGTGGCGCGCGACGCCGACCGCCGACTACGGCTGGGCGTTCTACCTGATGGTGTTCTGCAACTGCATCGCGCCGCTCGCCTGGTACAACAAGTCGATGCGCACCAACCCGGTGGCGTTGTTCACGATCGCCGCGATCGTCAACGTCGGGATGTGGATGGAGCGGTTCAACATCATCGTGAGCTCGCTCGCCCACACGTTCGACCCGGCGATCTGGAGCTACTACTGGCCCACGATGATCGAGTGGGGGATCCTCCTCGGCTCGTTCGGGTGGTTCTCGTTCTGGTTCCTGCTGTTCTGCAAGACGTTCCCCGCGGTCGCGATCACCGAGATCAAGGAAATGATCGCGCCGCCGACGCGTGGCTCGCTGGAGGGCTGAGATGGAGACCACCGGCATCCGAATCAAGGGTGTGTACAGCCACCTCGACTGCCTCCTCACGGGCATCGAGCAGCTGAAGCGCGCCGGCATCGGCGGGTTCACGGTCCAGGCACCGCTCCCGCGGCACGAGATCGAGGAGATCATGTACGAGGGGCGCCCGGCCCCGGTTCGATGGTGGACGCTGACCGGCGCCATCACCGGCATCACCACCGGGTTCCTGTTGACCTCGCTGACCCACGCGCAGTGGCCGATGATCAACCCCGGCGGGAAGCCCGTCGTGTCGTTGATCCCGTTCGCGGTCATCATGTTCGAGTGTACGATCCTGTTCGGATCGCTCGCGACGTTCGCCGGGATGATCTTCCACTGCGGTCTGCCGAGCTTCGGGCTCGACCGGTCGCTGCGGGACCCCCGGATGACCGACGCGAGCTTCGGGATCACCTTCGTGAAGGCCCGCCCCGAAGATCGGGAGCGGATCACCCATGTGCTGCAGGGCTCGGGTGCCGTCGAGGTCACCACCGGCGACGACACGTTCTACGAGGTGCCGAATGCGTAGGTCTCGCCTGATCGCCGCCGCGCTCGCGGCGCTCGGCCTCACCGTGTCCTCGGTCGCCCTCGGGCTGCCGTGGGACGTGGACATGGCCGACGGCCAGCAGGTCAAGGGCTATTCGATGGACATGCGCCAGCTCCCCGAGGGGACCGTCGCGCAGCCGTCGCGGACGAGCCCGAAGGGCTTCGCGCCGAACTTCGTTCGCGGCACGCCCGAGGCGGACGCCCTGACGAACCCGCTCGCGGCGGACGAGGCGACCCTCGGCCGCGGCAAGCAGATGTACGGCGTGTACTGCACCCCGTGCCACGGCGACGGCACCAACCTCGGTCCGGTGGCGGCGTCGGCCCAGAACCCGCGTCGGCTGCCCGGCGTGATGGTGCTCGGAGGGCCCACCGGGATCCTCAAGGCCCGGAACGACGGCTACGTGTACCTGACCATCCGCAACGGCGGGATGGTGATGCCGACCTACGGATGGGCGATGTCCGACGAGGAGATCTGGTCGGTCGTGTCGTACGTCCGCACGCTCCCCAACGCCCAGTACGTCCCGCCGGAGGCCCCATGAGTTCCGCCCACAGCCACGGGCCCGACGTGAACCCGGTGATCGACGCGATCGCCGGTCGCACGGTGCCGGCTGCCGTCAACGGGCTGTCGATCGGGATGATCGCCCTCGGCGCGGTCGCGTTCCTCGCTGGACTGTTCGGGATCGGCGACGGCGGCGCGGTCGCGTGGGCCGCGTTCCTGGTCGGACTGCTGTACACCCTCGCGATCGCGCAGGGCGGCGTGATGTTCTCGGTGATCCAGACCGGCACCTGGGGCCGGTGGGGTCGGCCGATCAAGCGAATCGCCGAGTCGTTCTCGTTCTACCTGCCCGTCGCGTACCTGATGCTGATCGTGTTCCTGCTGTTCGGGTTGAAGATCTACTCGTGGAACCCGAGCACGATCATCGAGGGCGGCCCGGTCAACCTCGAGCCGCACTCGGTGGAGGCGATCGCCAGCAAGCCGATCTGGTTGACGCCGATGTTCTTCCGGCTCCGCCTGCTGTTCGGCGTCGGGCTGATCATCGGCCTCGACTTCGTGTTCGTCCGGGCGTCGCTCGCGCCGGACATGATCCTCGCCACCAAGCGGCTCGGCGCCAAGGCGCCCGCGTGGTGGTCGCGGATCACCGGCGGGCGGACCGACGTGGAAGGCGCCCTCCGGTCGGGCCTCGCCACCCAGAACTTCCTGGTGCCGTGGCTCGCGGTGACCTACGCGCTGGTGTTCAGCATGGTCGCGTTCGACCTGATCATGAGCCTCGCTCCCTGGTGGGCGTCGAACATGTTCGGCGCGTGGACCTTCGTGTCCGGGTTCTGGCTGTCGCTGTGCGCCCTCGGGTTCACCGCGATGGTCGGGCGGGACTGGCTGAAGCTCGGCGCGTTCATCAAGCCGAGCACCACGCACGACCTCGGCAAGCTGATGCTGGTCGGCTGCATGTTCTGGGCGTACACCGGGTTCGCGCAGCTCCTGCCGATCTGGTACACCGACATGAAGGAAGAGACCGACTTCCTGCTGGTCCGGCTGTTCCTGCCCGAGTGGAACTGGCTCGCGCAGGTGGTGGGGATGACCTGCTTCGTCGCGCCGTTCACGATCCTGCTGTCCCGCGGGATCAAGAAGATGCGGTGGCCGTTCGTCGGGATCTGCACCCTGATCATGTGCGGGATCTTCATGGAGCGGACGCTGCTGGTGCTGCCGTCGGTGCACTACGGTGACCCGCGCAACCCGATGGTGATCTTCGTGTGCGTCGGCACGTGGCTCGGGTTCGTCGGGATGTTCGTCCAGGTGGTGAGTCGGGTGCTCGCGTCGATCCCGCCGCTGGTGGTCAGCGACCCGAACCTCGAGACCCACCCGTGGGACGTGCACGTCCACCCGCTCGAAGAGGCGCACGGCGCCCACCGCTGAGCGGCTTCGAGTCGGGCTCCCCGACCCCGGTGACCCCGCCCCGTACGCGGAGCGGTCACCGGGTGTCGAGGGTGAGCCCCTCCAGCGCCGAGAACTCCATCAGCGGCGCTCCGGTGACCACCTCGTAGTCGAGGATCACGCAGGTCCGCTCACCGTCCGCGAACGCGACGCGCTCGATCGACGCGATCGGCACCCACCCGGGACCCTGGATCTCGCGCGGCAGGTCGATCGCGCCGCCGATCCGCGGGGGCGATCCCTCCGGCCGGCCGGCGAGCACGATCAGGTCGCGGTGCGGGACGTAATAGACCTTGAAGACGTGCAGCGCCATGGTGCTCCGGTCGAAGATACCAGGGAACGAGGTCGTCGTACCCCCATGTGGCTCGAACTGCTGGTCCTCTCCGCCGCGGCGGACACCCCGTACGTACCCCACCCGATGGAGCACTACCCGGGCTCCTCGCCAGGGGCCCCGGCCGCCCCGGCGCCCTCCGACCCGGCCCG
>JBEBJW010000317.1:0-7157 GCA_040079715.1 Myxococcota bacterium
CTCAGGGTGGGGCCCCCCACGAAGCGCTCAGGGTGGGGCCCCCCACGAAGCGCTCAGGGTGGGGCCCCCCACGAAGCGCTCAGCGGGCCAGCCAGGCCTCGGTGCCGCACGCGAACTGGTCTTCGCACCGACCGACCGACGCGATGCAGTCGGTGATCGACCGGGGCAGCCGCGGGCAGGTGGCCCGGCAGTCGCCGGGGTCCTTGTCCGGGCACACCGCCTCGAGGTTCGCGCACGCCGCGTCACAGTCGAACCCGAGCTCCTCCTCCCCGGTCCACACCTGGCAGTCCGCCCCGAGCGAGCCGTACCGGTCGAGGAACGCCTCGATCGACAGCACGGCGAGCAACGCCGGGAACTTCTCGAGCGTGCCCGGGCGTCCCTCCCCGAACAGGGCGTGACCGTCCCACATCGTGTACGCGGTCCCGTTGCCGGTGAGCCGCCCCTGCTCGGTCGTGACGACGTTCCCGCTGCCCCACAGACCGGTCACGGCGTACCGGTCGTCCTCGTCGCGGCGAAACACGTCGCCGCCAGCGATGATGGGTCAATAGTCGACGACGATCGGCTCCCCGGCCCAGTCGTCGTTCACGATCTCGCGGCCCTTCAGCAGGTCGACGCTGTAGCCGCGGGCCAGCACCCCGTCGAACACCGCCAGCACCGGCCCGTCGAACGGCGCGACGAACCCCGCGCACGGCGCGTACACCGGGTCGTCGATCGGGACCTTCTGGCGCGCCTCGTCCGCGCCGCAGAACAGGTACCCGTCGATCTCCTTCTGGTCCGGGTCTCCGCGCTCGACGCACGCCAGATCCGTCGGGTGGGACCACGGCGCCTTGCCGTCCGGCCCGATGCTGTCGTCGGGCCACGGCTGCCCCTGCAGGTTGCACGCCACGAGCGACACGATCATGGGGGATCTCCGTGGGTCGAGTCTCGGTGAGAGGCGAACGTGTACGACACGCCGACCGAGCCGGCAGTGATCCGCGGGAACCGGATCCCGGCGACCACCCGCGACCCCGCGGCGACGATCCCGAACCCGCGCGCCACGTCGACCAGCACCCCCGCGGACACGGTCAGCGCGGTCTGGTCGTCGATCGCGGACGGTCCCTTGCCGAGCCAGTCGCGGTAGAAGTTCGGCGCGGTCCCGTTCCCGAGCGAGGCCGCGAGATCGAGCCCGAGGTACGCCGCCAGCCGCGTCACCGGCTTCACCCCGAGCTGGAGCCGCGCCGGCACGACCTCGGAGAACCCGTGGTTCCGGACCCGGAGGGCCGCCTCCGCCAGCGCCCACGCCGACGCAGAGCCCCACCCGATCCCACCGCCGAGCTCGAGGTCCCAGGTGCCCTGGCCGAGCGGGACGCGGTCGTCCTCGAAGTCGGAGTTGCCGGCCTCGATCCCGAGCGCCTCCGGGGCGTTCGAGTACAGCGGGACCCGCCCGGTCACGGCACCCGACCACGCGATCCCCGACGTCACCGCGCCGGCGCGCGCCGTGACCGCGAGATCGCCGAACCCGGCGTTGCGCTGGACGATGTCCGGGTACGTGCCGCGGGCCAGCGACCACCGGTTCTGCGCGGTCCGGATCGGCACGCTGGCTGCCAGCTCGACGTGCCGCACCACGCCGACCTCGCCGTACAGCGCCACGTCGGTCGCGGCGTACCGCCCGTCGTCGAACAGGGGCGACAGGGTGCCGAGCAACGCGGGGTCGGTGTTCTCGACCAGCTCGCCGGTCGGCAGCCACACCCGCCCCGCCTCCTGGTGGGCCACTGCGATCTGCGCGTAGCCGGCGCCTGGCTCGTGGACCCACACCCCGGCGGAGGCGGACGTGATGATCGACAGGCCCAGCATGCCGCGCAGTAACCCGCGGGTCCGCCGGGTGTTACCCGTGCGGCGGGAGGTCGCAGTGGAGCACGAGGCGTTCGTCGAGCGGGTGTTGGCCCACCTTCCGTCGGGCAACCCGACGAAGTACGAGTTCGCCCACTGGAACCACGGCGGTCGCCCGACCGACGAGGGGTTCGGGCTGGTCCCGGTGCCGGGCGCAGATCCGGAGCGGATCATCGGCGCGGTGATGGACGTCGACCACTACGTCGGCAACATCGAGTACGTGGCGTCGTGCCGGTCGGTCGTGGACCCGCGGTTCGTGAAGCCGGGCGCCGTGCGGTTCTACCAGCGGCTCGACCTGCCGGTGCTGGGCGCGATCCACCACGAGCTCGTCCTGCACGACCTCGGGACCCGCAACGGATACCGGGTGGCGGCGTGGAGCCTGCAGCGGGCCGAGACCGACGCGCTGTCGGCGAAGGACGGCCTGCGGTCGGACTACAACCACGGCGCGTGGCTCGCGAAGCCCGGGCTGGTGGGGTACGCGCTCGGCTCGGCCCCGAAGCGCGACGACGTCGGGTTCCTGAAGTGGAAGGCGCTGACCACCGGGGCGGACGTCGCCGCGAGCAAGGTGGTCCGCGCGAACATCGAGGGCCTCGCGAAGTGGGCCTCCCGCCGGTAGGATCTCCGTCACGGTCGCGGAAGTCCGGCGCCGATCCGCGCCAGGAGGACCGGAGGGCGCGAGCGCAGCGAGCGGTCCGAAGGACGGAGCGAAGCGAACCCCGGAGGGAGTCCGACGGCGAGCGGAGCGAGCCGGGGCGCCCAACCCTACGACCTACTTGCGCTCGACCAGCTCCATCGTGCCCACGACCTGCCCGCCGACGGACTGGGTCATCCGGACCGGGGGCCCGGGCAGCGCCGGCGCGAAGTCGAACACGCGGACACCGTCCGGTGCCGTCACGGTGTACCGCTTCACCGCGAACGTGCCGGCGGGCACGGTGACCGACGCGTCCTCGATCACCGTGGCGGCCGCGGGGAACTTCGCGTGGTCGACGAGCTCGGTCCACGCGCTGTCGGCGGCGCCCTCGTCCCGCAGCACGGCGCCGGCGGCGTCGGTCACGACCGAGGTGATCGTGGCGCTGACGTCGGTCGCGGCGGTGACCTCCATCCGGTTCTCGACCACCCCGTCCGGGTCGGTGATCCGGTACCGGATCACCGTGCCGACCGGCATCGCGGCCCGGAGCTGGTCGGCGGTGTACGGCCGGGGCGCGGCGTCGTCGACCGGGGCCGGCGCGGGCTCGGCCACCGGCCCGGGCACCGGAGCGGGCGCAGGCGCAGGCGCAGGCACCGGCGAGACCGGCGGCGCATGCGACGTGCACCCGACCGTGAACGCGAGCGCGACCAGGTACCGGGCGCTCACCCGGTTACCGGGGCCGGGCCGACCAGCTGGCGGTACGCCGCCGCGAAGAACGCGATCGAGAACACGGCGCCGATCGCGGCGATCACCGAACCCACGCTCATCAGGGCCATCCCGTTCATCAGCGCGTCGATCGCCCGCGCGGGGTCCGTCTGCGCGTCTTGCATCAACACCACCGCCCCGAGGTTCGTCACCTGGGCCGGCGCGCCGATCAACAGCGCGAGGAGCTGCAGGCCGCACAGCTTGCCCCAGTGGCGGGCCGTCATCCGCCACGACTGGCCGAACGCCGCGATCACCGACGAGCGGCCCTCGAACACCAGCCACGGGGTGAACACGAACCGGACCGCCAGGAACCCGTACAGCGCTCCGAGCAGCGAGGTGCCGACGTTCTGGGGGATCGGGCCGATCGTGCCGGGCTCGACGACGTTCACCACCCCGATCGCGACCCCGACCGCCAGCATCGGGAGGTACAACACGAAGAACCCGAGCGCGACGCCCCAGCCGTCGGTGAAGGTGCCGCCGAAGTCGTCGACCACCCGGGTGGCGTCCGACACCGACGCCTGGCCGTCGACCATCGCGAGCAGGAACCGGTAGAGCCCGACGAACAGCACCGGGATCCCGACGATCCACCCCACGCAGGTGCAGAACGACAGCAGGTACACCACGATGCCGAGCAGCACGACCCCGATCGCCGGCATCGCGTTGCGCACCACCGCGGCGAACCCGTCGGCGACCGCGCGCCCGAGATCGATCTCGCCGATCACCTCGCGCGGCGACGCTTCGGATGGCGCGAACGGGTCGATGGTGGACCTCCCCCGTCGCACTAGGAACCCGCCGGACCGGGAGCGTCCAGTCGTCGTACAATGAACCCGGACGCCGAGTGTGGTGCCGGGCAGCGGGGGTCGGGGCGACGGACGGAGGCGGACGATGTCGGTGTCGGGGCGATTCGGGGCGAGGCGGGGCGTGGCAGCGCGGGCCACTGTGCTGGCGATCCTGGTCGGGTGCACCGCGGAGCGCACGTTCGTCGAGGTGCCGGGCGCCGCCGAGGTGCCGTCGCTCGCGGGCTGCACCTGGACCCGGTACTCCTACACCGACGCGTCGGAGCCCGAGACGAGCTGGACCTACGACCGGGCCGGCCAGCTCGCGTCCGTCGCGTCCTGGGCGGGCCCCGACGCGCCGGCGATCGTCACGAGCTACACCTGGTCGGCCGGGTGCCTGGCCGAGGTGCGCCGCGACGAAGACACCGACGGGCTGCGCGAGACCGCCCCGGCGTCGGAGCTCGACCTGTACGACTGCGACCGGCGCAGCAACCCCGTCCGCCACGAGCACGCGCTGATCCAGCCGGACGGCTCGCGGTACACCCTGGGGGTCGAGGCGTTCTCCAACACCTACGATCCCGACGGACGGCTGCTGACCGTCGAGCAGTACGCCGACGACGTGCTGGTGACCGTCGACGACTACACCTGGACCGGTGACGATCGGCCGCTGGTCGTGCGGCGCGAGGCGCCGATCGCGGGCAGCACGACCACGACCACCTGGCTGTGGGACCACGAGCTGCTGCTCGGCTGGTCGACCGTCGGCACCGGCAACGACACCGCGGTGGAGCGGGTGTTCGACGGGCGCCGCCTGACCGACCAGTACGAGTCGCTCGACGACGAGCCGTCGCTGAACGTCGGCTGGACGTTCGGCGGTGACGACGATCCGTTCCCGATCTCCGAGCACACCGAGGTGCCGATCGCGACGGGCGACGGCGAGCTCGCCTACGGGGCAGACCCGGTCGACACCGGCGTCGACCGCCGGATCTCCGTCGCGTGCGCCGAGTAGCGACGGTCGGCCGGAGTGGCTAGAACGGTCCGTCGGCGCTCCGCAATGGAGCCGGAGGGATCGAACGATGGCCTACACCCACCTCGGTCAGATGGTGCTCGAGCGCGCCGCGGCCAGCCCGGACGCAGTCGCGCTGCGGATCCGCGTCGGCGACGGGTTCACCGACGTCACCTGGCGGACGCTCGCCCCGCGGATCGAGCGGATCGCCGCCGGCCTGCTCACCGCGACCGCGCTGGAGCACGCCGCCGCGATCACGATCATCGGCAACACGAGCCTCGAGTGGATCGCGTGCGACTTCGCCGCGCAGACGGTCGGGCTGCGCACCGTCCCGGTGTACGCGAGCTTGCTGCCGGAGGAGGTCGGGTACTGCCACGTCGACACCGGCGCCGTCCTCGCGATCTGCGAGAACGGCGAGCAGCTCGCGAAGGTCCGCGCGATGCGCGCCGGGTTCCGGTTCTTCGACGTCGACTACACGGCGTCCCAGGTGAACGTCGTCCGGATCGTGGTGATCGACCCGACCGGGATCGCCGCCGCCGACGACTGGGAGAGCCTCGCGACGCTCGAGGCCCGCGGCGCCCAGCAGCTCGACGCGGTCCGGGCGGACATCGAGCAGCGCCGCCAGCGGATCGCGCGCGACCACGTCGCCACCTACACCTACACCTCCGGCACCACCGGCCCGCCGAAGGCGGTCACCCAGACCCACGACAACATGCTCGCGATGCTCGAGAGCATCGAGCGGATCAATCTGTTCGACGAGAAGGTCCGGGTCGGCGGGCTGTTCCTGTTCCTCCCCCTCGCCCACAGCTTCGGGCGCCTGATCGAGCTGTCCGGCCCGTACTTCGCGGCGGCGCTGGTCCTGTCGTCGGTCCCGACCCTCGCCGAGGACCTCAAGCTGTCGCTGCCCGGGTTCTTCCCGTCCGCCCCGCGGGTGTACGAGAAGATGAAGGCGAAGATCGAGGGGGCCGTCGCCGGCGCGCCGCCGCTCCGCCAGCGGCTGTTCCACTGGGCGATGGGGGTCGGCGCGGAGACGATCCCGTACCGGTGCACCGGTCAGCCGGTGCCGTTCGCGATCCGGCTCCGGTACCGGATCGCCGACCGGCTGGTGCTGTCGAAGCTGCGCGCGCGCCTCGGGTTCGACCGGTGCGAGGTCGCGCTGTCCGGCTCGGCGCCCCTCGGGCAAGACGTGCACGAGTTCTTCATGTCGATGGGGGTGACCCTGATCGAGGGCTACGGGCTGACCGAGACCTGCCCGGCGCTGTCGGCCACCCGCCCCGGCAAGATCAAGATGGGCACCGTCGGCCTCGCGTTCGACTGTGTCACGTTGCGGATCGCGGAGGACGGCGAGATCCTCGCGAAAGGCGCGAACATCACCCACGGGTACCACAACCGTCCGGACGCGAACCAGGACGCGTTCGACGGCGAGGGGTGGTTCCACACCGGCGACCTCGGGTCGCTCGACGCAGACGGATACCTGAAGATCACCGGCCGGAAGAAGGAGCTGATCAAGACGAGCGGCGGCAAGTACGTCGCACCGTCGAAGATCGAGAGCCGACTGAAGTCGCTGCCGTTCGTGCAGGAAGCGGTGGTGATCGGCGATCGGCGCAACTTCTGCGTCGCCTTGATCAGCCTGGACCCGGAGGGCCTCGGGACGTGGGCGGAGCAGCACGGGGTGCCGGCGGATCCGAGCTCCCCGGCGGTGAGCAAGGCGCTCCAGGCCCACCTCGACGAGGTGAACAAGGGCCTCGCGAGCTTCGAGAGCGTGAAGTACTTCCGGGTGCTCCCCGAGCCGATGACGATCGAGAATGGGATCCTCACCGCGAGCCTCAAGGTGAAGCGCCGGGTGGTCGAGGAGCGCTACGCCTCGCTGATCGAGGACATGTACCGGAGCGCCTCCGCGGCGTAGAATGGTCGGCTCGGAGGGGACGATGCGCTTCGCATTGCTGTCGTGGGTGTCGATGAGCGTCGCGTGCCACGCGCCGGACGGGGATCTCCGGGTCGCCCCGGCCTCGCTCGCGCCGGACGACGGGGTCGCCCTGTTCGTCGCCCCGAGGCGGACCCGCGAGGTCACCAGGATCCGGAGCGCGGGTGCGGTCGCCCGCCACCAGCCGATCAC
>JBEBJW010000318.1:0-7149 GCA_040079715.1 Myxococcota bacterium
CTCCGGCAGCGCGGGACCGAGCGACAGCGACGCGGCGATCTGCTCGATGCACTCGCGCTCCCGCCGGTCGACCGACGCGAACCCGAACAGCCCGCCGGCCGACCGCGCGACCGACAGGCACAGCTCGAGGAGCTGGTCGAGCGACGCGAGCGCCGGCACCGGCCGCCCGCCGCGGGCCATCAGCGCCAGCAGCACCGTCCGCGCCGCGAGGAACGCGTGGGTCGACGGCCGACGCTTCAGCCACCGATCGAGCCACGCCTGCTCGACCGGGATCCCGTGTTGACGCGCGATCTGGACCAGCCGGCGCTTCTCCGCCCGCTGGATCCGACCGTCGGCCCAGGCGACCTCGATCAACGGGAGCAGCACCACGGCCTGGTGGTTGTCCCGCCCGAGGCCGAGGCCGTGCAGCGCGCGCGCCAGCTCGTCGTCTTCCATCGCGCCGACATTGTACCGGTCGGCGCCGTCACCCGTCGAGCGGACTACTCGGCTTCTTCGAGGACGTCGACCATCGACGACAGCACCGTGTACTGGATGTACACCTCGGACAGCGGCTCCGGGATGAACGTCTCGAACGTGATGCTGTTGCGCGGCGCGGAGTAGGTGTACTCCTCGGCGGCGAACGGCACGACCGACCCGTCCGGGAGCTGGACCTGGACCGCGATCGTGTCGACCACCGGGATCGCCGACAGGAAGTACTCGCGCTTCAGCCCGGCGGCCTGGATCCCGAGCTGCTCGAGCACCGTGACCCAGTCTTCGGTCTGCAGCGGGTACTTGATCCCGCCGATCCCGTCGGTCAGGTACAGGTAGTCGACGCCGGCCTCGTTCACGAGCCCACCGGGGGGCGGGTTCACGATCGAGTTGAACGTGACGAGCTCGTCGCTCGGCCGCAGGTCGTTCATGTACGCGATGAACTCGTCCTTCGTGATGACCTTGTTCTTCGAGTGGTCGTTCTCGTCGGAGATGATGATCGCGTGGACGCCCGAGGTCACGTCGTCCCGCAGGAACCCGGCGTTGTCGGTGTCCTTGAGCAGCTCGAGCGCGGTGAACGCCGCGTCGCGCCCCCGCTCGTTCCCGCTCCCCCGCGCGCCGAGCCGGGCCATCGTGGAGAACGCCACCTCCGGGTCGACCGTGTCGACCGTGATGTACTTCTCGCCGTCCGGCGCGGTGACGAGCTTGCCGCTCTCGCGCGCGGCGTCCATGTCGGTCGACACGACGCCGATGTGGTAGTCGAGCCCCGAGCCCAGGAAGTAGTCCATGAACGTCGGAAAGTTGGTGGCCAGCTGATCCTGGTCGTCTTCCATCGAGCTCGAGTTGTCGACGATCCACAGGATGTCGACCGACGGCGTGGTCACCTGGACGATCTTGTCGGTGTTGGACGGGTTCTCGAGCGTCACCGGGTTCGGGTCACCGAACACCGGCGGCGGCTGGTTGATCTGGTACTCCTGGCAGGCGAGCGTACCGAGAGGCGCCAAAAACCAAAAACACCGCATATCGACCCTCCGACGAACGACTTTCGCAGGCCGGGAACTTGTACCTCACCCGGGTTTTGCCCATGTCAAGGAATTGTCAAGGCTTTCCGAGTGGTACGCTCGGCGCACGAGGTGGTAATGCGCGGGTGGCTGGGAGTGATCGCCGTGGGATGCGCGGGCCCGATCCCGGAGACCGACGGTGGCGCGCGGAGCTGGGACGGCCCGTTCCTGATCGACCAGATCGTGATCGACTGCGACGGGTCCCGGAGCTGGACCTACGACGCGTGGAGCCAGGGCTGGGGCGACGTGATCACGGTCGACGTGGTCGCGCGGTCGCTCGGGTACGTGTGGACCGAGCACCACGTGCTGTCCGAGGTCGACTACGACGAGACGTCGGCCCACTTCCAGGTCGAGCTCGACCAGGCGTTCTCGGAGGCCGAGTACGTGGACAGCGAGAGCACGTTGATCGCGTGCGACGCCAAGACCCTCGTGACCTACGGGTTCGCGGCCTGGCGGTACGACGGGGCGCTCGAGGAGTGCGTGGCGTGGGGCCTCGACCCGGCGGGCGAGTTCCCGGACTGCACGAGCTGGGGCACCGACAGCCACACCGGGCTGTAGGTGGCCACGCTCAGGGCATCAGGACGTGCTTCTTGCCCGGGATCTGCATGTCGAGCGCGTACACGCGATCCCACGCGGTCACGTACAGGATGCTGCTGTTCCACCCGCCGATGTCGTGGCCCCACCGCATGTTCGGGATCCACCCGGCCTGGAGATCCACCACCAGCTCGGCGTTCAGGCCGTCCGGGGTGATCCGGTACACCCGCCCCACGGTGTACTCGGTGATGTACACGTTGCCGCACGCGTCGACGTTGATCCCGTCGAACCCGCCGTCCGGACCGGCCGGATTGTACAGGATCCGCTCCTCGTCCCACTCGTGCGGGCCGAGCCGGTCGATCGCGTAGATGATGCCGCCGCCGAAGCTGCCGATGTACAGCGTGTTGCCGTCCGGCGACAGGATCACGCCGTTCGGCTGGAGCAGCCCGGTGGCGATCGGCCACGACTCCATCGTGTACGCGTCGATCTGGCGGGCGCGCGCCCCGCTGTTCTCGGCCACGTACACCATGCTGTCGCGGTCGACCTCGAGCCCGTTGGGGTACTGCAGGCCGGTGGCGATCTGGACCTGGGCGCCGGTCAGCCCGTCGATCCGGACCACCGCGCCGCGCTGAACGTCGTTGACGACCCAATCGCCGGTCGGCAGGATCCGGGTCCCGGCCGTGCTGCCGGACACGTTCGGCGACACGAGCTTCCGGTTGCCGTACAGGTCCTGGCACGCGAGGTTGCCGCTGTCGATGCTGCACAGGTAGCCGTCGCCGTCGAGGTCGAAGTCCTCCGACGTGTCGAACTGGTTCAGCGTCTGGTACTGGACCGGGATCGGCGGCAACACCGAGCAATCGATGCCTGGCCCCGTGTCGCCGGTCACCCCGGTGACGCCGGTGGTCGACGACGAGGTGTCGATCGTCGGGTCGTCGTCGGTCGGTGGGGTGGTGGTCTGGTCGGTGGGATCGTCGTCGGTGGTGACCGGCGGTCGATCGTCGGTCGGCGTGTCGTTCCCGGTGCAACCCAGCGCGAGCGCGAAGATCATCGGCCACTCCTGCGGGCACCCCGCTCGCGCACGATGCCCGATCAGTCACCTGACCGTCACCCGGTCGCTCCGCGGCCGCCACCGTCCGGGTCCGTTAACGGGGGTGATGGACGCAAACCAGGGCGGGTGGCGGTTCGAGCCGATCGCGGAGATCGGCCGCGGCGGGATGAGCGTCGTGCACAAGGGGTACGATCCGCTGCTCGAGCGGTTCACCGCCCTGAAGGTGCTGATCCCGACCCACGACGACGGCCCGTCTCGGGCCCGGTTCCTCGACGAGGCGCGGATCACCGGCCAGCTCGAGCACCCGAACATCGTGCCGATCTACGAGTACGGCACCGATCCCCAGGGGCGCGAGTTCATCAACATGAAGCTCGTGCAGGGCACCAGCCTCCTCGACCGGATCCGGTCCCAGGGCGACGCCCGGCTCGACCCGGAGAACCTCGCCGAGAGCCTGCAGATCCTGATCAAGGTCTGCGACGCCGTCGCGTTCGCCCACAGCCGCGGGGTGGTCCACCGCGATCTCAAGCCGTCGAACGTGATGATCGGCGGGTTCGGCGAGGTGTACGTGATGGACTGGGGGATCGCCCTGCGGGTCGACCGGGCCCACGCCGAGCCCGAGCCCGGGTCGTGGGACGAGCGCGGGATCCTCGGCACTCCGACGTTCGTGGCCCCCGAGCAGATCGACGACCCGGACGCGATCGACGCCCGGGCCGACGTGTACGCGCTCGGGGGCGTGCTGTACGCGCTGCTGACCGGGCGGGCGCCGCACCAGGGGCGGACCCCGATGCTCCGCCTGATGGCGTCGAGCCACGGGCGGATCCTGCCGCCGGAGGACGTGGTGACCGACCCCCGGCTGCCTCCGTCGCTGGCCCGGATCGCGATGCGGGCGCTGCGGCGGAACCCAGCGGATCGGCCGTCGACGGTCGGGGCGTTCCGGGCGGAGCTCCTCGGGTTCCTCCACGGGGCGTGGCACCTGCCGTCGCGGCACTGTCCGGCGGGGACGGTGATCGTCGCCGAGGGCGCGCCGGGCGACGAGGCGTACGTGATCCGCAGCGGGACGTGCCAGGTCCACAACCGCGCGTCCGGCCCGATCCGGCAGCTCGGCGCGGGCGAGGTGTTCGGCGAGCTGGCGGTGCTGTCGAGCGGGATCCGCAGCTCGACCGTCGAGGCGATCACCGACGTCGAGGTGCTGGTGGTGACCCGCGACGTGCTCCAGCAGGGCCTCGGGCTGAACACGTGGATCGGGGCGTTCGTCCGGGCGCTCGCCGCGCGGTTCGCCGACCTCGAGGGCCGGCTCGCCCGACCCTGACCGTCAGTCACATCGCGTCGACGGCGGTGATCCCGAGCAGATCGAGCCCGCGGGTCATCGCGAGGTCCGTCGCGCGGATCAGCGCCAGGCGGGCCCGGCGGAGGTCCGGCTCGGCGTCGATCACCCGGCACGCCTCGTAGAACCGGCTGAACGCGCGCGCGCCGTCGTACACCCACCCGGCGATCGCCGACGGGTCCGAGGTGGTGGCCGCACGCTCGATCACCACCGGCAGCTTCAGCAGGTGCGTCAGCAGCGCCCGCTCCTCCGGCGCGCCGAACGCCGCCACACCAGCGAGGTTCGCGGTCCAGTCGGCGTCGATCCCGGTCTTCCGGATGATCGACCGGATCCGGGCCAGGCTGTACAGCAGGTACGCGCCGGTGTCGCCCTCGGGGTTGGTCCAGCCGTCGATCGCGAACACCACGCGCTTGTTGGTGCCGATCCGCAGCATCCCGTACTTCAGGCACGCGACCGCGATCCGCCGGACGGTCTCCGCGTTCGTCCCTGCGTCTCCCCCGGCGACCCGGTCGGCGATCACCGCCGTGAGCTGCTCGCGCAGGGTGTGGAGCGGGATCGCCGTGCCCTTCCGGCTCGACATCTTGCCCTCGGGCAACACGACGAGCTCGTACGCGACGTGCTCGCAGTCCGCCGCGCGGTCGTACCCCATCCGCTTCAGCGTCAGGAACAGCTGCTGGAAGTGGAACCGCTGCTCGGACCCGACGACGTACAGCGACCGCTCGATGTCGTGCTCGTCGAACTTCCGCTTCGCGAGCGCGAGATCCCAGGTCAGGTACAGGCTCGTGCCGTCGCTCTTGCGGACCAGCGCGGGCACGTCGAGGTCCGGCTGCAGATCGCACACGATCGCGCCGTTCGACCGCTGGAACACGCCCTTCGCGAGCTCGGCGTCGACGATCGCCGCCGCCGGCGCCTCGACCTCGGACTCGTAGAACACCACGTCGAACGACACGTCGAGCCACCGGTAGGTGTCGGCGAACTCGTCGAGGCACCACGCCCGGGTCTGCTGGTACTTCGCCCACACCTCGGGCTCGTGCGCCTCCATCCGGTGGAGGACCGCGCGGATCTCGTCGAACGTGGCCGCCTTGCGGGCCTTGGTGGCCTCGTCGTCGCCCTCGGCGGTGGCGACCCGGTCGTTGGCGGCGATGTACGCGGCGCCGAGCCAGGCGGTCCGGCCGTCCGGCGGCGCGACGAGCTCGGGGTGGGTGTCGAGCCACCACAGGCACTTCGCGACGTCGATCCCGTAGTCGCCGTAGTAGTTCGCCGCGGTCACGGTGTGGCCCCGGGCCCGGTGGATCCGGACCAGGGCGTCGCCGATCGCGACGTTCCGCAGGTGGCCGACGTGGAACGGCTTGTGGGTGTTCGGCTGGGAGAACTCGACCATCATCTTCTGCGGCCGATCGACGTGGGCGAGCGCGAACAGCGAGCCGTCGGCCACGCTCCGGACGGTGGCGTCGAGCAGGGCCGCGGGGTCGGCGCGGAAGTTCAGGTACGGCCCGGCCGCCTCGATCGAGGCGATCATCCTCGGCGCCCCGGGCATCCCGGCCAGCGACGCCCCGAGGCTGGCGGCGAGCTCCTTCGCCACCTCGACCGGCGAGCGCCGGCGGAGCTTCGCGAGGCCGAAGCAGCCGAACGCGAGATCGCCCATCGCGGGATCCGGCGGATCCGACAGGAACTTGGCGAGCGGCTCGAGCGCGGCGCGCTCGTCGGCGGGGAGACCGTGGGTCAGGACGTCGATCACAGCGGTGCGCAGCACGCGTACTCCGGAGCGTGCCGATCGTAACGCGGCCGTCCCGCCGGACCATCGAGTTACGACACGGGGACGGAGAGATCCATGTCGCTCGCCCTGTGGGTCGGTGTGTCGTCGTTGGCTGCGCCTGGACCCGCTCCCGGCGGGATCGACCCGTCCGGGCCGACGATCGAGGCCACGACCGCGGCGGAGGACGACGCGGAGGCCCGCCGGATCGCCACCACCGGCGCGCTCGAGGTCGTCGGCGGAGCGGGCGCGGTCGCCGGCGGCCTGGTGGTGCTGCTGGTCGGCCGCGGCGCCCCCGGCGAGGTCTCGACCGAGTCGCAGGCGGTGTCCGACGCCCGGTCGGTCGGCGGCTCGCTCCTGCTGATCTCCGGCCTCGCGTCGACGCTGGTCGGGGTGAACCAGCTCCAGAAGGCCCACACGCTCCGGGTCCGCCAGGCGGCGGTCGCCCTGGACGAGCGCGGGGCGCGCCTGGTGGTCGGCGGGGTGTTCTGACCGATGGATGGGCGTCGGTGGCGGATCGAAGGCGGGTTCGGGCTCGACCGGCTGACCGCGTCGGCGGTGACGATCGGCGACCCGGCGCCCGGGCGGTGCGCGGTCGAGCTGCGCGCCTGGTCGCTGAACTTTCGGGACCTGCTGATGGCGCGCGGCCAGTACGATCCGCGGCTCGCGCTGCCGTACGTCCCGCTGTCCGACGCGGTCGGGGTGGTGGTCGCGGTCGGCGACGGCGTGACCCGGGTCGCGGTCGGAGACCGGGTCTGTCCGACGTTCTCCCCCGGCTGGCTCGCTGGCCCCCCGACGGTCGACGCCACCCGCGTCACCCGCGGCGGGCCGATCCCTGGGGTGCTGTCCACCTGCGTCGACCTCGACGCCGGCGAGCTCGTCCACCCGCCGGCCCACCTGACCGACGTCGAGGCCGCGACGCTGCCGTGCGCCGGGGTCACCGCCTGGCACGCGGTGGTCG
>JBEBJW010000319.1:0-7148 GCA_040079715.1 Myxococcota bacterium
CCCGACCGTGGTGTGGCACGCCGGCCCGCACTCCTGGCCGGGGTAGTGTCCGGAGGGCGCCTCGTCCGCGTGGCACACGAGGCAGCTGTGGGTCAGCGCCTTCGGCGGCCAGTCGACGTGGCAGGCCGGGCACGCGGCGGGCTTGTGCTTCCCCAGCAGCGGGTAGATGCCGTCGTCCCCGTGGGGGAGGCGCTTCGTGCACGCGACCAGGGCGAGCGCCGAGGCGGCTCCGACCGGGATCATCGCTCCGCTACCAGCGCGGCGCGCAACGCGGCGAGTCGGGCCTCCCGGGCCGGATCGGTCCGCGAGACCTCGAGCTCGAGCGACCGCAGCGTGTCGCGCAGGATCCGCGCCACCTCGAGCCGCATCGACGCCTTGTCGTCGGCGGGGACCGCGTACCACGGGGCCCATGGCTTGCTGGTCGCGTTCAGCGCCGCCTCGTACGCCGCGTGGTACGCGTCCCAGTGGACGCGCTCGGCCACGTCGCCCTCTTGGAACTTCCAGTGCTTCGACGGATCGTCGATCCGCGCCAGGAACCGGTCCCGCTGCTCGTCCTTCGACACGTGGAGGAAGAACTTGACCACCGCGGTGCCGTTGCGGGCGAGGTGCCGCTCGACGTCGGCGATGCTGTCCAGCCGCTCGGCCCACAGCCGCTCCCCCGACGGTCGCCACGGGAGGCGCTGGCGGTCGAGCAGCTCGGGGTGGACCCGCACCACCAGGACCTCCTCGTACCAGGACCGGTTGAAGATCCCGATCCGCCCGCGCTCGGGGGCGGCGGCCAGGTGGCGCCACAGGAAGTCGTGGTCGAGCTCCTGCTCCGACGGGCGCTTGAACGAATACACCTGGCAGCCGGCGGGGTTGACCCCGGTGAGCACCGCGCGGATCGTGCCGTCCTTGCCGGCCGCGTCCATCGCTTGGAACACGGCGAGGACCGCGACCCGGTCGTCGGCGTACAGGCGCTCCTGGAGCTTCGACAGGTCCGACACCACGTCGGCGAGCTCCTGCTCGAGCGCCTTCTTGCCGGGGGTTCCGTCCGGCGGCCGGGTCGGCGCCTTGCGGATCCGGAACGACCCGTCGAACGGGACCCGAGACGGGTGCTTGGGCGCGTCGAACACTACTGTGACAACGGGTTGTAGGTGTCACCGGTCGGATGGCAGCCGAGGCAGCGCTGCACGTCCGAGTTCTCGTCGAAGTCGAACCCCTTGTGCGGCACGATCAGGTCCTGATGACAGTCGTAGCACACCACCTTCGTCAGGCTCGCGGGGTAGTCCGGGTGGCAGTCGACGCACGCGATCGCCCACTCGTCCGTGTCCGTCGGGAACTGCTGATCGTAGCCGCCGTGGGGGGACCGGAACAGGTGCTCCGGATCGAACCACAGCGGGTTGTCCCACGCGTCGAGGGTGTGGCACGGACCGCAGTCGTACCGGATCCGGATGTCGATGTTGTTCCAGTGGTCCCACCGGAGCGCGTCGTCCGGGCGCTCGTCGGCGTGGCAGGTCCAGCACAGCACGTCCGGCGCCATGTTCCGGTGCTCTTCCACCGTGGTGGTGGTGGTCGGCGGGGTGCCGGTGTCGCCGGTCGGTGGATCCACGGTCCCGGTCTCGGTGCCGGTCTCACCGGTCGGGTACACGCCGACCGCCCACCCGTCCTCCGTGTGGCACGGGAAGCACTCCTGGCCTGGGTAGTGGTCGAAGTCCGGCAGGTCCGTCACGTGACAATCGAGGCAGCTCGTGGACTGGGCGACGGGAGGCCAGGTCTCGTGGCACCCCTCGCACGGGACGGTCGCGTGCTGGCCCTTCAGCGGGTACACCGGGTCGTCGCCGCCGTGCGGCAGGCGCTTGCTGCACCCCTGGGGGGCGAGCACCGCCAGCACGAGGGCAGCACCGACGGCACCTGGCCTGAGATCCATCCCTGCTCCTCGCTCGTGCGGGATCCGTGCGCGCACCCGCGCGCACGGACCACCACCCCTCGGACACGACTGTACCATGCACGCGACGTGCCACTCCGTCGCCGGCGGTTCCGCGCGGGGGGACGAACCGATCGGCGGCCTGCCGCCTGCCCCGGCGCGGGCGGCGATCGCGGGTCCGGGCGGCGGACTGCGGCGGATTTGCCGCGCGCTGGTGCGCAGTGGATTGCGCACCGTCGGGTTGCCGGATGGGGCCGCCGCGAGGTAGAATGGCCGAATGCCAACGGATACACCGGTCGAATACGACCATCAAGTTCAGATCGCGGCCCGCGTCGGCTACTGTCGGTACGACTCGTTCGGGTTCACCACCGGCGGGGCCGAGGTCGGGGTCCGGGTCGCCGGCGGCCTCCACGTGATCGGCGGCGCCGAGCTGTTCGTGGTCAAGCGGGTCCTGTCGCCCGAGAAGCAGATCGAGACCGGGCTGTACAGCGTGTGGAACCAGCTCCTGCCGCTCAACCTCGGGGCGGTGTACGTGTTCGGCGACGACAAGCTGCTGCCGTACGCCGGCGCGGACCTGATCACCGCGTCGTACCTGCAAGAGGACTCGAAGTCGTACTTCGCGTTCGGCGGGCGGCTCCGCGGCGGGATCGACTACATGCTGGCGAGCCACGTCGGGTTGAACCTGAACCTCGCGGTCGGCGCGTGGGCCGGCTCGAAGTGGGACGTGGTGGAGGAGGGCACGGCCTCGTTCGGGCTGCTGCCGCAGGTGTCGGCCGGGGTGATGTTCGCGTTCTGAGCGCCGCTCCACCCCTGCCCCAGCCCGTCGCCTCCTTGCCGGAGGCACGGGCACGACGGACGGCGGGACCGCTACAGCTCCGCGCCCGGGTGGCAGCCGAGGCACGACGCGTTCGCCGCGTCCCCCGGGCTCGACGCCGGGGGGAAGTGCGGGAAGATCGCGCCGTGGCACCCCGAACAGTCGAACTCCGAGGTGTCGCCGCCGGGGTGGCAGTTCGTGCAGGCGATGATCCACGACGACTCCGGCGCCGCCGCCGCGTGCGGGATCCGGGCCGGGTGCGGGTACGGGCTGTCGCCCCACCCGGTCGTCTGGTGGCACGGCGCGCAGTCCCACGGGCCGCCGTCGGTGTAGTGGTCCGCGTCCTTCCGCACGCCCTCGTGGCAGTCGCCGCACAGGGTGTCGGCCGGGAGGCCCGAGTGGTCGAACCCGGGGTCCCCGTCCGCGTCGGAGTCCGTGTCGGCGTCAGCGTCGCTGTCCGCGTCGGCGTCGGTGTCCGCGTCGCCGAACTGGTCCCACCCGTACGCGGTGTGGCACTCCCCGCAGTCCTGGCCGCGGAAGTGGTCCGGGGTGGGCGTGTCGTCGGCGTGGCAGTCGATGCACAGCGTCGGCAGCGCCTGCGGGGTGCCCTCCCCGTGACAGCCCTCGCACGGCATCGCCGCGTGCGCGCCCTCGAGCGGGAACTCGGGGTCCACGATCCAGTGCCCGATCTTCTTGTTCTCGCACCCGGCGAGCACCAGCCACGCGATCACGGTCACCTCCACCCCGCCCGAGCGACGGGTTCGGTGCGCCCGAGCCCTCGAGGGCAGGGGCGAAAAAAAAGCAGCCCGTCCGATGGACGGGCTGCCGGAGCGACCCAGTTTACCCGATCACCCGAGGTCTGCGCGACCTCCGGGGTGAACTCGGGTGGGCCGAGCTACTCGAGGATGTTGGTGCAGGCGCCGATCTGCTGGTTGCAGACCGAGCCGTCGAGGCACGGGACCGAGGACTCGCCGCAGAACGCCTGCACGTCGCACTCGTCGCCGAGCTCGAGGTCGCAGATCGTCTGCTGCGCGAGGCCTTCGAACGTCTCGCGGGCGATCTCGCCGCCGCTGAGCAGGCTGGAGTACGCGGCCTGGAGCTGGTCGTTGATCGACAGGAGCGGCTCGAGCTGGGCCTCGGGGATCCCGAGGTCCGACGCCACCCGGACCACGTCCGGCTGCGTGTCGTAGTCCTCGGCCAGGGCCCAGGTCGGCTCCGCCTGATCGACCGGGATGTTCAGGTCGGTCTCGAGGGCGTCGACGAACTGGTCGATGTCGTCCTGGTAGATCTCGGTCAGGTCCGCGTTGCCCGGGAACCACTCGGTGACCAGATCGACCACGTCGTTGTCGAACGCGCTCTCGTTCTCGAGCACCGAGGTGAGGATCTGATCGTCGCGGGTGATGACGCCGGCGTTGTGGCAGTTCATGCAGTGCAGGCCGGTGATCACGACCCCGTCCGAGCCCGGGGTGTAGTCGACGACCACGTTGGTCGGCGCCTCGTTCAGCCGGGTCCCGTCCGCGAGGAACACGAAGTACGCCTGCATCCCGTCCGGCAGGGCGCAGAACGCCTCGCCGCCCGCCTTCGCCTCGAGGAACTTGTTCGGCGCGAGGAAGATGTTCTGGTCGCCCGCCTCACCGGCGAAGTCGAAGCTCTCCCAGCAGTACCCTTCGGTCGAGTCGTGCCGGCACTGGACCCGGTTGAACTTCGACACGAGGGTCGAGGTGGCGTCCATCCCGGCGCAGTCGACTTCGAAGTTGTCGAAGTCGGCCTGGATGTCGTCGATCCCGCCGAACTGGTCGAAGAACGCGTTGAAGTTGTCGGGGATGTTCAGCAGGTCGAAGTACAGCGGCGGCACCGACGCGTTGCCGACGAACCAGTCGCCGTTCACGATCGGGATCCGCGAGCCGGTCAGCCGGGTCACGTCTTCCGCCACGTCGAACTCGTCGTCGTACCGGATGCCGAACTCGTAGTCGGCGACCATGACCTCCCACTTGTCGATCTCACCGATGCCGGCTTCCCAGCCGAACTCGCGCAGATCGACGCGGAACAGGAGCTTGTCGCCGAGGCCGTCGGCCACCGACAGCTCGCTGCCGTCGTCGAGCTCGAGGCCGTCGAGGTCCACCGCCTCGAGCAGCGGCGGGTTGTCTTCGGTCGTGAGGCTCCACATCAGCTTGTGGAGCGCCTGGCCGAACGCCTCGATGTCGTCCGCGGGGACGCCGGCGTTGTACAGGTTGACGAGCGACAGGTACCGGGCGTTCGCCTGGTCCGGCTCGGTGATGTCCGAGTCCGGCAGGAACACCACGTCCGAGAACGCGCCCTCGAACACGGCCTCGGGGGTGATGAACCCACGGGCGGACGCGAGCCCGTCGTCGGTCCAGTCCTCGGCGCCGCACTGGATCCACTGCTGGATCGTGCCGATCTGCTCCGCGGTGAGCGGGCCACCGCCCTGGGCGGTCGGCATCGTCTCGGCGTAGATCTCTTCGAAGATCTTGCTGCCGGCCGGGTCACCCGGGACGACCCACCCGTTCTCGATCAGGGCGACCGGATCGGTCGCGTCGCCGAAATCGCCGTACGCGTCGCTCTCCGGGCCGTGGCAGGCCGCGCACGCCTCGACCAGGATCTCCTCGGCCGCGTTCGGGACCTCAGCGCACCCCGGGACCTCGACCTGGGTCGTGCCGTCGCCGGTGGTGACGGTCTGGGTCGCCGTCGAGCCGGTCGGGTTGGTGTTCGGCTGGGTCGGGCCGGTGTTCTGGTTGCCGTTGCCGCCCTTGGGGTCGTCGTTGTTCTGCGTCAGGCCGCATCCCGCGAGGAGGCACAGGATGGGCAGCATGTTTGTGAACCGCATGGACACCTCCAAACTCGTACACCCAGGTGCAACGGTCGTGCCGTCGGTCAGTTCCGGCCGGACGAGCCGTGCGCACCGGGATCGTTCCCTCGATGCGCCGCCGGCAGGCTACCACACTGCGGAACTTGATCCGCACACCCGGGACACGATCTCCCCACCGATGCCCCACCCACCGGGCTCCGCGCCGGGATCCCCACCGCGCTCACCACGCCCGCGACGCGCAGACCTCGGCGGTCGCCGGCGACGCGCCGGACGATCCGACGAACCGGTCCATCTCGCGCAGCACCGTCCCGGGCAGATCCGCGCAGTCCCCGTTCTGGGACGCCGCGCGCCCCACGCACTGGCCCGCGCCGCCCGAGCCCGCCGCCACGTCCGCGCAGAACGTGACCGCCGCGCCGTCGCGGTCGAGGCAGGTGCCCTCGCACGGCAGGGTGCAGATCCCGTCGGTGCTGCCGGGGTCGTCGGGGTTCGCCGGCTCGCACCACGCCGCGTGCTCGACCTGCCAGCAGTCGTCGTGCGCGGTGTCGCACCGCTCCCCGAGGTACGGCAGGTCCGCCGGGGTGCCCGCGACCAGGTTCGGCCAGACCGCCGCGTCGTCGAGGGCCGCGAACCGGTAGCCCTCGTCGAGCAGGCCGTCGACGAACGCCTCGAGGTGGTCGGCGGTGAAGGTGTGGATGTCGTGGAACAGCACGATCCCCCCGTCGAACCGGTGGATTTGCTCCATCGACAACCCGATCATGTCGGTCTCGTACTCCGGCGGGACCCGCCAGTAGTCGTCGGTGGTGCAGACCCCGCCGCCCGCGGCGTAGCACCAGTCCGCGGTGTCGATGTGCCAGCCCGCCACGCGGAACCCGCGGTCCGTCGCCAGATCGTGCGTCGCGCAGGTCGAGTCGCCGTACGGGAACCGGAAGAACGTCGGGTCCACGTCGAACGTCGCCAGCAGGTCCGTCGTGTCGTCGATCTCCGCCTCGACGTCCGACAGCGACAGGGTCGCGAGGTCCGCGTGGTCCCAGGTGTGGTTGCCGATGTCGAACAGCGGGTCCGCCGCGATCTCCTCGACCAGCGGCCACGCCGCCGGGTCCGACACCTGCTCGCCCAGCATCATGAACGTCGCCGGGATCCCACGGTCCCGCAGGATCTCGAGGATCACCGGCGTGTCTTCCACGTCCGGGCCGTCGTCGAACGTCAGCGCGACCCACCCGCCGAGCGGCGCCGGGTCCGCCGGGTCGAGGCCCGAGCAGTCGTACCGGCGCTCCCCGTCGGCGTCGGCGTCGCTGTCGGTGTCCGCGTCGGCGTCGGCGTCCGCGTCGGCGTCCGTGTCGGCGTCCGCGTCGCCGGGGTGCGTCGGGTGGGTGTCCCCGTCGGTCCCGCCGGTGTCGGTCGGTTCGTCGCTCCGGCACGCCGCGCCCACGATCAGCCACCACCCGATGGAACCGCGCATCGCCACCCCCAGGCACCCGACGTATCTGAGTGGGCGCCCCGGCGCTGCGCGCCGTCGGCCTCCGTCCGGGGTCGCTCCGCTCCGTCCTCCGCTCCGCTCCGCTCCGCTCCGGACCGCTCGCAGGCTCGCGCCCTCCCGTCCG
>JBEBJW010000320.1:0-7136 GCA_040079715.1 Myxococcota bacterium
ACCAGCCCCGAGCGGTCGAGCGGGGAACCAGCCCCGAGCGGTCGAGCGGGGAACCAGCCCCGAGCGGTCGAGCGGGGAACCAGCCCCGAGCGGTCGAGCGGGGAACCAGCCCCGAGCGGTCGAGCCGGGAACCAGCCCCGAGCGGTCGAGCCGGGAACCAGCCCCGAGCGGTCGAGCGGGAAACCAGCCCCGAGCAGTCGAGCGGGGAACCAGCCCCGACCGGTCGAGCGGGGAGAACGGGTTCGGTCAGTCGCCGAGCAGCAGGAGCTGGTACAGGCCGGGGCTCGCGCCCCCGTTGTGCAGCACGAAGAGGTCGTAGGTCTGGCCGGCGGTGAGCTGGAACGGGCTCGTCACCTCCGGCTCGCCGCCGCTGTAGCCGGTCGTCACCAGCACGCCCGCGTCGTTCGCGAGCTTGAGCTGAAGATCGAGGTTCCCGCTGCCCTCCCACGACAGCGACATCGTCAGCGCGATCGACGCGGGGGCGGTGAACCGGAACCCGTCGACCTCGAACGGGACCTCGATCCCGCTGCACACGGCGACCGGCGTCGCGAGGTTCCCGAGGTCGAACTTGCCGGTCTGCTCGGGAACCCGACCCGGCCCGACCCCGGACGAGGCGACGGTGGTGACCGCGCTCGGGGTGCCCGATGGGTCGATCACGACCACGTCGTACGACAGGTCCCACCCGACGCACGGATCGCCCGGGATCACCACCCGGAACTGGTCGGCCGCGACTTGCACGTCCGCCGGGTAGTCGAACGTGAACACCGGGCCGAGCGGGTCGGTGACCACGACCTGCCCGCCGTCGAGCGGACCGTCCGGGTCGATCGCCACGAGGTCGATCGTGAACGCCGAGATCGCCGGCGAGAGCGACGCCGACAGGATCAGCGGCGCCTCGGTCTGCGGGACCCCGGTCTCCGACGGGGTGCTGGTGATCGATCCCGTGCCCCCGGTCGTAGCGGACGTCGGGAGATCGACGTGCGACAGGTCGGGCGGACCGAACACGAACGGGCAACCAGCGAGGAGGAGGACCGGCGACACCGGTGCATCCTACACCCGCAGGGCTCGATCCGCGCGAACCCGGGACCCGCCCAGGTGCGGCAGTTGTTCCGCGCACCCGCTGGAACCGCTGGTCCGCCCGCCTCGACCTCCCTGGCACGAAACTCGCACCACACCACGACGGAACGGGAGGGACGACATGACGATCACCACGGGATCCTCGGTGGGATGGAGCCTGGCCCTCGGTCTCGGCGGCGTGATCGGCTCGGGCGCGCTGGCGACCGGACTCGGGTGGCTGGCGGAGCTCGCCCTCGGGTGGCTCGGTGGTTGACGGCGGAGCGCCCGCGGCCCGACCGGGTTAGCGACGGCGTCCGGAGGATCAGCGGTGCCAGGGCTGGTGATCGACGACGTGTCGCGGCGGTACGGCCGACGGTGGGCGCTCGCGCACATATCGCTCGAGATCGCGGCCGGGGAAGCCTGGATGCTGCTCGGGCACAACGGCTCGGGCAAGAGCACGCTGATCCGGTGCCTGGCGACCGCCCAGCGGGTCCACGCCGGAACGATCCGGTTCGGGGGCCAGGACCTGTGGTCCAACCGGGCGGCGATCCGACCGCGGATCGCGGTGCTCGGCCACCAACCGAGCCTGTACGACGATCTGTCCGCCGCCGAGAACCTGTCGGTGTGGGCCGACCTCGGCGGGATCGAGGTCGATGTCGACGCGATGCTGGTCAAGGTCGGGATCGAGCCGTCCCGACGGGACCCGGTCCGCACGTTCAGCGCCGGGATGCGGCGGCGGGTGGCGATCGCGCGGATGTTGCTGAAGAAGCCGGAGTTGGTCCTGCTGGACGAGCCGTTCACCGCGCTCGATCCGGGCGGCCGGGACTGGCTGGTCGGTGTGATCCTGGAGCTCAGGGCATCCGGCGCCACCCTCGTCCTCGCGACCCACCTCCCGCAGGTCGCGCGGGCGGTCGCGGAGCACGCGGTGATCCTCGACGGCGGCCAGGTCGCGTTCCGCGGCCGGGTCGACGAGCTCCCCGCAGCGTTGGCGTTCGAATGACCGTCCGCCCGTCGATCCTCCGTCAGGTCCGCGCGATGGTCCGCAAGGAGCTGCTCACCGAGTGGCGGATGCGGTCCCGGGTCACCGGGATCTTCTGGTTCTCGCTGGCGGTGGTGGTGATGGTCGCGTTCGCCACCCCAGCCACCCACACGCTGCGCGAGATCGCCGGCGGCACGCTGTGGGTCGCGATCCTGCTCGCGTCGACCCGGTCGCTCGACCAGTCGTACGCGGTCGAACACGAGCACGGGGCGATGGAGGGCCTGCTGCTGTGGCCGGTCGACCCGATCGCGGTGTTCTACGGCAAGGCGCTCGCGAACATGCTCGTGCTGCTCGGCGTGGCGGTCGCGGTGCTGCCGCTGCTGCTCGCGGTGTACGACCGCCCGATGGACGGGAGCTGGCTGCAGCTCGCCGCGGTGATCACCCTCGGCTGCGCGGGGATCGCGGCCCCGGGCACGCTGTACGGGCTCGTCACCACCCGGGCGCGGGGCTCGGCGGTGATGTTGCCGCTCCTGCTGTTCCCGCTGGTCGTGCCGGCGTTGTTGGCGGCGTCGAGCGGCACGAGCCGCCTGTTCGAGGGCGACCCGATGCACCAGGCGCCGAGCTGGATCGGGGTGCTGGTCGCGTTCGACGTCCTGCATTGGGCCCTCGGCGCATTGTTCTACGGCATGCTGTTCGAAGACTGACGGGCCACGACGACGCTGCGTGTGCCGCGCTCGATGACCCCGACCGGGAACCCGGGACCGCCCGTGACATTCGCGACCAAAAAACCGCACGGTGGAGATTGCACGGGGTCGGTGGATGCGCGATTGTGGGGTGCCGAATCGAACGGGGCTCGACCGGTCTACGGCGACGCGAAGACGATGGGGGGTGGATCATCGATACGGGGAGCCTGATGACACGCGTGGTCGGCATCGTCGGGATGTCGTACCTGCTGGTGGTCGCGATACTCGCGATCGCGCGTCCCAAACGCCAAACTTCCGGGGCTGGAATTCTCCCGATCCCGTGGGAACACCCGATCGGGGTTGCAGGGCTCGGGTTGCTGGTCACCGGCAATCTGTTCGGGCTGTTCATGGCTCCGAAAGAGCGGTTCATGGGCGACGTGGGCCGAATTCTGTACGTACACGTACCCGCCGCATGGATCGCGATGGTCTGCTTCCTCCTCGGCACCGTGTTCGCGGTCGGGTTCCTGTACTCCGGCAAGCGCGCGTGGGACTCGGCGATGGAGGCCGCGTGCGAGGTGGGCGTGCTCGAAGGGGTCCTCCTGCTCCTGCTCGGGTCGATCTTCGCCCGTCCCACCTGGGGCGTGTGGTGGAGCTGGGATCCCCGCCTCACGTCCACCGCGGTGATGACGTTGTCGTTCGTCGGGGTGCTCCTGCTGCGGGGGATCGTCCGCGAACCGGATCAACGGGCCACCCGGAGCGCGATCGCCACCGTGCTCGCCGGCGTCAACGTCCCGATCGTGTACATGAGCGTCAAGTGGTGGGCGTCACTGCATCAGATGCAGTCCGAAGGGATGAAGGGGTCGACGATCGACGACTCGATGCGGTGGATTCTGTACTTCAACACCTGGGCGTTGCTGTACGTGACGGTGTGGTTCCTGGCGCAGCGGTGGCGCCTCGCCGAGGCCCGAGCGGCCGCGGAGAGCCCGGATCCGCTGCCGGAGGTGGCGACGTGACGATCGTGGTCGCCCAGACCGGCGTGATCGTCGGGGGCTGGGAGTACGTGTACGCGGCGTATCTCACGACGTGGTTGTTCGTGGGGGGTTACGCGGTGAGCCTATGGATCCGTAGCCGGGAGGAACGATGACCGACGGGATGAAGCGGCGGCTGTTCGGAATCGGGGCAGTGACGATCGCGCTCGGAGCGCTCGGCGCGATCTCGATGAGCAACCTCGGCGAGAACCTGGTGTACTACTGGTCTCCGACCGAGCTGGCGGCGGCGGCGAACGCGAAGGACGCGACGGTGCGCCTCGGAGGGATGGTCGTGGCCGGCACGTACGACTGGGACCAGCAGTCCCAGGTGCTGCTGTTCGACCTGACGGACGGCAAGACCACGGTCAAGGTCCGGAACGAAGGCAATCCGCCACAGATGTTCCGGGAGGGCATCGGGGCGGTGGTCGAGGGCAAGCTCGGCTCCGACGGCGTGTTTCACTCCGACAAGGTGATGGTGAAGCACGACAACGAGTACAAGGCGCCGGATGCCCAGCACCCGGGGAACGTGGAACAGCTGTCGCAGTCGCTCGAGGCGGAGTAGACGATGATCTCGATCCTCGGGCGCGGGCTCGTCCTCGTCGCGCTGTTCCTCGCGACCACCGGCTGCATCGCCGGGTTCGTCGCCGGGTCCAGGAAGAACCGGCAGGCGTGGGTGTGGGCGCGGAACAGCGCCTACGGGTTCACCGCGTCGATGCTCGCCGCGAACCTGCTGATGGTCTTCGCGTTGCTCACGAACGACTTCTCGGTCCAGTACGTGAGCCACGTCGGGTCGCTCGCGACGCCCACCGGGATCAAGATCATCAGCCTGTGGGCGAGCCTCGAGGGGTCGATCCTGTTCTGGGGCGGCGTGCTCGCGGTGTACGTGGGCCTCACCGTGTGGTCCCTCGGGGAGAAGTACAAGGAATACACGCCGTGGGCGGTCCACGTGCTGATGGGGATCGCGATCTTCTTCGCGTTCCTGGTGGCGTCGATCGCGAACCCGTTCGCCCCGGTCGCGAACCCGCCGCTCGACGGGCCGGGTCCGAATCCCCTGTTGCAGAATCATTGGCTGATGGCGATTCATCCGCCGATGCTGTATCTCGGGTATGTCGGGATGAGCGTCCCGTATTCGTTGATCTGTGCGGCATTGCTCGCCGGCCGGCTCGACGCCGGCTGGATGGTGCCGGTCCGCCGGTGGATGCTGATCCCGTGGGCGTTCCTGTCCGTCGGCGTGATGCTCGGCGGCTGGTGGAGCTACGCGGTGCTCGGGTGGGGCGGCGCGTGGGCGTGGGATCCGGTCGAGAACGCGAGCTTCCACCCGTGGCTCACCGGTACCGCGTTCATCCACTCGGCGATGGTGCTGCAGCGGTACCACCGGATGCGCGATTGGACGCTGGTGCTCGGGATGGCGACGTTCCTGTTGACGCTGCTCGGCACGTTCATGACCCGGAGCGGCGTGTTCAACAGCGTCCACAGCTTCACCCAGTCCGAGATCGGGCCGGTGTTCCTGGTGTTCATCGGGATCGTCCTCGTGTACTCGATCGGGCTGTTGGCGTTCCGGTCGCACCTGCTCGACGACGCCGACCGGGAGGTCCAGGCCACCCTGGGCCAGCGCGGCCAGCGCCGCGGGATCGTGTCGCGGGAGTTCTCGATCCTGGTCCAGAACGCCCTGTTCGCGGTGTTCACGTTCACCGTGCTGCTCGGCACGCTGTACCCGCTGATCGTCGAGGCGGTCCAGGAGCGTCAGCTCAGCGTCGGCGAGCCGTACTTCAACCGGTGGGCCCTGCCGCTCGGGCTCGGGATCGTGTTCATGATGGGGGTCGGCCCGTCCCTCCCGTGGGGTCGACTCGCGGCGGACGCCGGCCTGAAGCGGCTCGGTCCGCCGGTGGTGGTCGGGCTGCTGTTCGCCGGGCTGTTCGCCGGGTTCGGGTTCACCAAGCCGTACACCCTGCTGACGCTGTTCACGATCGGGTTCGCGTACTGGGCCAACCAGTACGAGTTCATCGAGCCGGTGATGCAGCGGATCCGCGCCCGCCGCGAGAACGTGCTCGTCGCGTCGAACAAGGTGTTCGTCCGGGCGCGTCGGCGGTACGGGGGCCATGTGGCGCACCTCGGCGTGCTGTTCGCGGTGTTCTCGCTCGCCCTGTCGAAGGGGTACCGCGAGGAGCGCGACTTCACGATGACCAAGGGCCAGGAGATCGACTTCGCCGGGTACCACATCCGGTTCACCGGGGCGGAGATGGTCCAGCAGCCGCACCGGCGGTCGAACGTCGCGTCGTTCGACGTGAGCAAGAACGGTCAGGCCCTCGGCACGTTCGGCCCGCGGATGAACTACTACCCGACCCAGCGCGAGCCGATCGTCACCCCCGAGGTGCTCGAGCGTCCGTCGGGCGACCTGTACTTCTCGCTGATCGACCTCGGCGCGGACGGAGCCAGCGTGGTGGTCCGGGTGATCAGCCAGCCGTTCCAGGTCTGGCTGTGGTTCAGCGGTCCGATCATCGCCCTCGGGGCGTTGATCGCGCTGTGGCCGCAGCGGGAGCGGGCCGCCGAGGCGTCGAGCGCGCGGGTCGCAGCGGGAACCGCCAAGTGACGCGGCCCGCCTCGAAGGTCAACTGGCCGATCCTGATCGTCGGCGCGGTGATCGTGATCCCCCTGCTCGCCCTGCTGTGGCAGGCGTTCGGCAAGGATCCGCACTACATCCCGACCGCCACCGTCGGCAAGCCGGCAGCGGACTTCGCGCTGACCGACCTGGACGGCAAGTCCTGGACCCTCACCGAGCTGCGCGGGCGCCCGGTGGTGATCAACTTCTGGTCCACCTGGTGCGGGCCGTGCAAGTTCGAGCACCCGGTGCTCCAGCGCGAGCCGAAGCGGTACCCGGACGTGGCGTTCCTCGGCGCGCTGTACTCGGACGATCCCGCGGCCGCCCGGCGGTTCCTCGGGGCGCCCGGCAAGGCGCTGCCGTACCCGTCGCTGGTCGATCCGGAGGGTCGGATGGCGCTCGACTACGGCGTGTCCGGCGTCCCCGAGACGTACTTCATCGACACCACCGGCAAGATCGTCCACAAGCACATCGCGCCGATCGACCCGCAAACCCTGAACGCCTGCATCGAGGTCGCGCGGGGCAAGCGCGAGCCAGCGCTGCTCGCCGCCTGCGACGGCACGAGGGTCCCATGAGCGTACCGGTTGGCTTCGTGATCGCTGCGTGGGCGTGGGCCGCCCCCGAGCCGGGCGGGGTCGACGCGCCGATGGCCCCGCCGATGGCCCCATCGGTGGCCCCGGTGGATGCGCCGGCCGCCCCGTCGGTCGACGCCGAGGGCATCCCCGGCATCCCGCCCGGGATCCCGCCGAACCCGGCCGACGTCCAGAACCTCGCGTACCGGATCGGGCTCGGGC
>JBEBJW010000321.1:0-7126 GCA_040079715.1 Myxococcota bacterium
GTGGTGGTGGTCGCGGGGGCCGCGGCGGTGCTCGCGTCGTGGGTGTGGGCCCCGTCGGCGGCGCCTCGGGTGGCCGCCCTCGGCGTCGACCACGCCCCTGCGCGGCTCGCGACCCTCCCGGTCTCCGAGCGCGCGGCACCCGCGCCCCGGTTCACGGTCCCAGCACCCGCGGGCGCGGTCCCGGCCGACCCACAGGGTGCGAGCCCGGTCGCGGAGGCGCTGGCGGCGGTGGCGGCGGCGAGCGGCGACCCGGTGGTCCAGTGCGACGCGCGGGCGCTCGGGGTGCCGGACGCCGAGCTCGCGGACGCGCTCGCCGGCGCGTTCCCGCCCGCAGCCGACGTGACCGACGGGGTCGTCACCGTCGTGGCGGACCCGACGCGGGGTCAGGTCGCCACGGTGTTCCGGGACGGGACGGTGCGGATGAACGTGGCGGTCGCCGACGACGGCGCGGTCACCGGGTGTACGATCGCGCTCGGTCCTGCGTTCTCGAACATCCAGGGCGACCGGACGGTGACCCTCGACGACCTGGCGGAGACGTTCGACGCGCAGCTCGAGGCCAGCGCCGCCCACGACCGGGGGACCACCCCGCTCCAGGTCGCCCTCGCCGAACCGACGCTGTCACCCGCCGCGCGGCAGGTGCTCGACGGGTGGGTGGCGGACCAGGCTGTGCAGGCGGAGCGCGCGATCCAGCGCGCGGAGTGGTGGACGGCGCGGCCCGGCCAGCAGATCCAGCTCCGGGTGAAGACGCCGTGACGCCCGCCGCGCGGGTCACGGCATCGCGTCGACCGGCTGCGATCGGCCCGGGACCCCGAGGTCGACCGCCAGGATCTGCACCCGGTCGGTGACGTACAGGATCGACCGGCTCCAGCCGCCCCGGTCGCTGCCCCACCGGATGGAGTTCCACATGATCTGGCCGCCGAGCGGCTCCTCGAGGTCGATCAGCTCCTCGGCGACCCGGGTGGTCGGGTCGATCCGGATCAGCGCGCCCTGGGTGAACTCGACCAGGTACACGTTGCCGCACTCGTCGACCTCGACCCCGTCGAACGCCTCGTAGGGGTGTCCGGCGTAGATCCGCTCCGGGGTTCCCCAGTCGCCGGACACCGGGTCCTTCGCCACCTCGTAGATCCCGTCGACCGTGTCGGCGACGTACAGGCGGTCCTGCGCCTGGTTCAGCGCGAGCCCGTTCGGAGACCCGAACCCGTCGGCGATCACCGTCTTCGTCCCGGTGGCGGGATCGAACGTGATCACCCGCCCGGCGCTGGCCTCGCTGACGTACAGCAGGTCGCCGTCGCCGACCTCGAGCCCGTTCGGGCCCTGCAGCCCGGTGAGCAGCGACGTCGACGCGCCGGTCGCCCGGTCGGTCTTCCCGACCACCCCGAGGCCGATGTACGCGGCGACGATGTTCCCGTCGGACAGGATCTGGATCCCGCGGGTGTCCTGGATCCCGGGCGCGACGACCGAGAACCCGCCGAGCGCATCGACCGCGACGAAGTCGGTGTTGTTCGAGTACACCAGGCTCCCGAGCGCGTCGAAGTCGAAGTCCTCGGTGGTGGTGATCGGGATCATCGTCACCGCCGGCCGACCGGCCGGGATCGCGGCGCAGTCGTACCCGATCGGCGGGGTCCCGGTCTCCCCGGTGGTACCGCTCGGCGACCCGCTGTCGGTGCCGTCGGTGCCGTCGGTCGGGTCGTCGCCGTCGGTGACGCCATCCGTGACGCCGTCGGTCGGCCCCCCGTCGGTCGCAGCGTCGGTCGGATCGGTCCCCGGTCCGGAACATCCCGCGAGCACCAGCCACATGTTCGGCCTCCGAACTCCAATGCCCGCGGAATACAACCGCCGTCACCGGAGTCCGGCGCCTACGGTACCAGGTCGACCGGCTGATCGCGGCCGGGGATCCCGATGTCGACCCCGAACACCTTGTGCCGGTCCGTCACGTACAGGGTGGTCCGGCTCCAGATCCCGCGGTTGCTGCCCCACCGGACCGAGTTCCACAGGAACGACTGGCTGTCGTCGAGGTCGATCAGCAGCTCGCCCACGAGGGTGTCCGGGTTGAACCGGTGGAGCTCGCCGTTGTAGAACTGGACCACGTACACGTTGCCGCAGTAATCGACCTCGATCCCGTCGTAGCTCTCGCTGCCCGGCGGGTTGAACAGGAGCTGCTGCGGGCCCCACTCGCCCGTCGACTCGTTCAGCTCGAGCATGTACACGCCCTGCGTCGAGTCGGCGACGAACAGCCGGTTCTGCTCCTGGTTCAGCGCGATCCCGTTCGGGTAGGTGAACCCGGTCGCGATCACCGCGTGCTCGCCGGTCGCGGGGTCGAACCGGGTGACCCGTCCGTTGCCCGCCTCGGTCACGAACATGATGTCGTCGTGGCCGATGTCGAGCGCGTTCGGCGCGGACAGGCCGGCGAGCAGCGTGTACGACGCGCCGGTCAGCCGGTCGGTGTACCCGAGGCGCCCCTGCGTGATGTACGCGGCGGCGATGTTGCCGTCGGACATGATCTGGATCCCGCGGGTGTCCTCGATCCCGGGGGCGATCACCGAGAACTCGCCGTACGAGTCGACCGCGACGAAGTTGACCCAGTCGGAGTACACCATGCTCCCGAGCGCGTCGAAGTCGAAGTCCTCGGTGGTGACGATGTCGTAGCTCACGAACGGCCGCGGGTTGGTCGGCTTCGGGGCGGAGCAGTCGAACGTCGGCTCGGTGGTCGTCGGCCCGGTGTCCCCGGTCGAGGTCGGCGTGGTGCCGGTCTCGCCGGTGGTCGGCGTGGTGCCGTCGGTCTGGGTGTCGGTGTCGGTGTCGGTGTCGGTCCCGCCGTCGCCGCCGTCTCCGCTCGGTCCGGACCCGGAGCACGCCCCGACCGCCGCGATGATCCACACTCCGAGCCGCATGTCCGCCTCCGACGCTGAGCATGCCCCACGGTCGCCGTCCCCGTCACCGGATCGACACCGAACGGTCACTGCGCACCGCGCGGGCTCGGCGTCACTCGAGGCGGATCTCGACCCGCCCGAGCTTCTGGCGGCGGTGGCGCGCGGTGGCGCGGTCGAGCCAGCTGTACAGCACCGGCACCACCACCAGGGTCAGCGCGGTCGAGGTGAGCACGCCGCCGATCACCGCGATCGCCATCGGCGCCCGGAACTCGGACCCGGCCCCGCGGGACAGCGCGCTCGGCACCATCCCGAGCACCATCGCCGCCGACGTCATCAGGATCGGCCGCAGCCGGCGTGGCCCCGCCTCGAGCAGGGCGGTGTGCGCGTCGAGCCCCCGCCGGTCGCGGAGCTGGTTCGCGAGGTCGACCACCAGGATCGCGTTCTTGCCGACCAGGCCCATCAGCAGCACCACCCCAACGTACGCGGGCATCCCGAGCGGGTTGCCGGTGAGGAACAGCCCGAGGACCGCCCCGATCAGCGCGAACGGGAGGGACCCGAGGATCGTGATCGGGTGGACGAAGCTCTCGAACTGGCTCGCGAGCACGACGTAGATGAACACGACCGCCAGCCCGAGCGCCCCGGCGAACGCGAGCCGGGTCGACACGAGCTCCCGCGCCTCGCCCTCGAACGTCACTCCGTACCCGGGCGGGACGTCGATCGTGTCCAGCGCGTCGTCGATCTCGCTCACCACCTCGCCGAGCGACCGCCCGACGACGTTCGCGGTGATCCGGATCCGGCGGAGGCGGTCGGCGCGCTCGATCGTCGACGGGCCCGTCCCCTGCTCGATCGTCGCGACCTGCCGGAGCGGGATCGGGCCGACGGCGGTCGGCACCGGGATCGCGTCGAGCTTCGACCGGTCGTTGCGGTCCTCCTCCCGCAGCCGGACGCGGACGTCCCAGTCGTTCGGCCCGTCGCGGAACCGGGTGGGGACCTCGCCGACCACCGCCGACCGGAGCGCTGCGCCGATCCGCCCCGCGCTGACCCCGAGGCGCGACGAGGCCTCGCGGTCGACGGTCACCCGGAGCTCGGGGTTGCCGGGGGACCAGGTCGTGTCGACGTCGACGACGCCGGGCGTGGCACGGACCCGCTCGGCGACGGTGCGGGCGAGGGTGTCGAGCGCGACGAACTCCGGCCCGCGGACCGCGATCGTCACCGGCATCCGGGTCCGCAGCTCGCCGTCGGTCTCGACGAACCCGACCGCGGCGATCGAGAACTGGATCCCGGGCACGGTGGTCAGGCTGCGGCGCAGCTCGGTCTGGATCCGGTCGAGCGACCGCTCGCGCTCGCGCTTGTCGGTGGTCCGGACCCGGATCGACGCCCGGCGGGCCTCGCCGTCGACCCCGATCACCGCGTACACGAGCCGCGTGTCGGGGTCTGCCTGGAGCATCCGCTCGACCTCGGCGGTCACCGCGGACGTGCGGTCGAGCGACGAGCCGGGCGGCAGCGCGAGCTCGACCGTGTACTGGCCGCGGTCGGCGACCGGGACGAACTCGCTGCCCATCAGCCCGAGCGCCCCGACGGCGAGCGCGAGCAGCCCGACCGACACCGCCACCACCCCGATCCGGTGCCGGAGCGCCCACGACAGCAGCTCGCGGTACCCGGCGTCGACCGAGGCGAGCGTCCGCTGCCACCACCCGGGCGGGCGCGCCGACGGCGGGCGGACCCAGTGCGCCGACAGCATCGGGTCGAGGGTCAGCGCGACCCCGAGCGACAGGCTCACCGCGATCGCGATCGTCCACCCGAACGGCCGGAAGAACTGGCCGATCACCCCGGTCATGAACGCGACCGGCACGAACACCGCGAGGATCGTCGAGGTGGTGGCGACGACCGCCAGGGCGATCTCGGCCGTCCCCCGGCTCGCGGCCTCGACCGGCGGCTCGCCGGCCTCGAGGTGGCGCCAGATGTTCTCGCGGACCACGATCGCGTCGTCGATCAGGAACCCGATCGCGAGCGACAACCCCGTCAGCGACATCATGTTCAGCGAGAACCCGGCCGCCCACAGCCCGAACATCGTGCCGATCACCGTCACCGGCAGGGCGAGGCCGACGATCACCGTCGACCGCCAGTCGGCCATGAACACCCACACGACCGCGATCGCGGCGAGCCCGCCGAACAGGACCGACCACTCCACGTCCCGGGTGTTGGCCCGGACGAACGCCGCGCCGTCGATCACGGTGTCGAGGGTCCACCCGCCGGGCAGCCGGCGGTTCGCGGTGACGAGCGCCCGGTCGATCGCGTCGGCGGTGGTGACGGTGTTCCCGCCGGACCGCTTCACGACCTCGAGCACCACGGCCTCGGCGCCGTTGACCCGGACCCGGGTCCGGGCGGCGACGGCCCGATCGACCACGTCGCCGAGGTCGTGGACCCGCACGAGCTCGGTCCCCGACCGCCCGACCGCGGCCGCGCGCAGCTCGTCGAGCGACCGGAGCTGGCCGAGCAGCCGGATCGCGGTCTCGCTCGCCCCGCCGGTCAGCGCGCCCGCCGGGACGTCGGTGTTCTCGAGCGCGAGCGCCTCGGACACCTCGGCGACCGACACGCCGTAGTGGGCGAGCCGCTCGGCGTACAGCTCGACGCCGATCTCCCGGACCGCGCCGCCCCGGACCGCGACCGACCCGACCCCGTCGGCCTGCTCGAGCAGGGGCCGGACCTCGCGATCGGCGAACCGCCGGAGCTCGCGCGGATCGGCCTTGCCGGACAACACGACCGTGCGGATCGGGATCGCGTCGGGGTCCACCCGGAGCAGCTCCGGCGGCGACACGTCCCGCGGCATCCCCCGGGCCGCCGCGGCCACCCGGTCGCGCACGTCGACCGCGAGCAGCTTCGGGTCGGCGCCGGACCCGAACGTGACCACCACGGTCGACAGGCCCTCGCGCGACCAGCTCTCGACCCGGTCGATCCCCGCGAGCGCGCTCACCGCGTCCTCGAGCGGGCGGGTGACGAGCTCCTCGACCTCCTCCGGGCCCGCCCCGGGGTACGGCGTGCGGATCGTGACGATCGGGACCGACACGTCCGGGAACAGGTCGACCGGCAGGCGGGAGAACCCCACCGCGCCGAGCACCACCAGCGCGACCATCACCATCGTGGTGAACACCGGCCGGCGGATCGCCAGATCCGACAGAGACATCTCAGCTCCGCGGCTCGACCACCGTGCCGTCGACCAGATCGGCCGGCCCGGCGACCACGACCTGCGCCCCGGGCTGAATCCCGAACACCTCGACCAGCTCGCCGAGGCGGGCCCCGGTGCGGACCGCGACGATCTTCACCGTGTTGCCTTCGACCACCAGGCGGACGATCGTGTCCGCGCCGCGCTCGAACACCGCCGACGCCGGGACGGTGACCACCCCGGCCCGCGACTGCTGCGCGATCCGCACGGTGACGGTCGAGTACCCGAGCAGCGGCTCGGTCGTGGGGTCGAGCCGGACCACCGCGAGGGCCTTGCGGGTCTGCGGGTCGAGCGTCGGCGCGACGGTGGCGATCGTGCCGGGGACGATCCGATCCGGGCGGGCCAGCGACTGGACCTCGACCGGCTGGCCCGGGTGGACGGTGTACGCGGTGGCCTCGTCGAGCCCGACGTCGACCTCGTACGCGGAGTCGTCCTGGATCTGGAACACCGCGGCGCCGGGGGTGACCATCCGCCCCACGTCGAGGTCGGCCCGGGTGACGATCCCGGCGATCGGTGACGCGATCTTCGCGTCGTTCACCCGCTCCTTCGCGAGGTCCCGCGACGCCTGGGACTGCTTGAGCTGCCCGTCGGCCGCCATCTTCCGGCTCCGGGCGCCGACGAGCTGGTTCTCGGTGATCGAGCTCGACGCGGCGAGCTTCTCGGCGGTGGCGGCCTCCTGGACCGCGGCGTCGCGGCCGGCGACCGCGGCGGCCAGCGCGCCCTCGGCCTGGGCCAGCGCGAGCTCGAGGTCGGTCGCGTCGAGCCGGGCGAGCTCCTCGCCCTTGTCGACCCGGGTCCCGACCGACACCGACACCGACACCACCCGGCCGGACACGTCCGGCGCCACGTCGACCTCGTTCGCCGGCCGCAGCGTGCCCGACAGCTCGATCACCCCGGAGATGTCGCGCCGCTCGACGGTCGCCACCTGGACGGGCGTGGGGCCGGTGGGGACCGACGTGGCCGCGGCGACCTCGCGGCGGCCGAGCGCCTCGATCACCCGCCAGGCGATCAGCGCGGCGAACACCGCCACGAC
>JBEBJW010000322.1:0-7120 GCA_040079715.1 Myxococcota bacterium
CGGCGCCCCCGCCGTCGCCGGTCCCGCCGCCGTCGCCCTTGCCGTCGCCCTTGCCGTCACCGGTGCCGTTGCCCTTGCCGTCGTTGCCGCCGGTCCCGTTCCCGGTGGCGTCCGGTCGACCGACGCCGGTGCCGTCGCGGGCCGGGTCGCGGACCGCGAGCCGGCGGATCTCCTCCGGCGGCAGGGCGAGGAGCTGGGCGATCAGGGCCAGCGCGGCGTCGACCTGGGCGGGCGGCACGAGGCCGAGCCCGGCGATCGCCCCGATCTGGACCGGGGTCGCGTCGGCGGCGAGGGCCTCGAGCTGGGTCAGGTGCGCCGGATCGAGCTTCGCGCCGCCGGACTGGAGCAGCGCCGCCAGCCGGCGGACCTTCTCCGGCACGGTGACCTCGGACACCGCCGCGTCGGTCTTGCCGTCGGTCTTGCCCCCGGCGCCCACGCCGTCGCCGGTCCCGCCGCCGTCGCCCTTGCCGTCGCCCTTGCCGTCACCGTTGCCGGTCCCGTCGGGGACCTTGCGGTCGCGGGCGGCTCGATCGGCGATCCGCTTCCGGAGCTCGTCCGGGGAGTTCGGGACGGGGATCCGCTCCTCGCCGGGGCGCGGCGCCAGCGCAGCCAACTCGTCCTCGGTCAGGGCGAGCAGCACATCGAGGCGGGCCATCACCGACGCCGACGACGACGCGCCCCCGTCGGTCACCAGCGCCGCGACGCGATCGACCTTCGCGTCGGTCAGCTCGCCCCGGTGCCGCTCTTGACGCACGACGCGGCGAGCCCCCGCCCGTCGGCCGAGAACTTCGCCTCCTGGGTCTTCTTGAACGCGTCGAACGAACCGGCGCCCTGCGGCCAGGCGACCTCGTACGCGATCTCGATCGTGCCGCCGCCGCCGCTCGGCAGGGTGAACGGGAGCTCGAGGGTGACGGCGCGGCTCGCGGTCTGCGTGTCGCCGCCTGCCCACCACGGCTCGGGCTCGGTCGTCTGCGGGTTCGGCTCGGTCCGCGAGGACGTCGACCCGGCCGGCTCGAGCGACGCGACCCGGTCGGCGTTGCTGCCGAAGTCCTCGGCGCCGCCGGTCTCTGCCTCGGGTGACGTCTCCGGACGAGGCTCTTCGACGCGGCGCTGCTGCTGGTCGGGCATCCGGACCCTCCGCCGACCTCGTACCTGCGGGGTGGGGCACGGGTGATGTCACCCCGACTTCACGATCGGATCGCGGCCGACCTCGGGGTGCCGTCGACCGCGCTCGCGGATCGGGTCGCCGGGACCGCCGTGGGGGCCGCGTACGCCCCCCGCTGGTCGGCGGCGGCGTGCTGACCCGCGCCGACGCCGAGGCGCTCGCCCGCGACACCGTGTGCGAGCTCGCGCTCACCGGAGCTCCGTGTGATCCGGCGCTGTTCTGTGGCGCGTCGGCCGTGTCGTGCGGGCCGTCCACGAGCTGCGACGCCGACGGACACTGCGTCCCGTGATCGACGGTGCTTGACAGATCCTCCCCCGGGGGATCTACTGGCGCCAGTTGGTCGGAGGTCGCGTGACCCTGCTCGCGATCGCGGGTGGGGCGCTGCTGGCGGGGGCGCTCCTCGCGTTGGTGGTGCCCGGGAATCCGGCCAGGGTCGCGGTGTCGCTCCTGTCCCAGGCGATCGCGGCGGCGCTCACCGTCGGGGTCGCCGGGTCGGTGTTGCTGACCGGGCACACCGTGTCCGCGTCGGTCGGGTGGTCGTACCCGGTCGAGTCGGTGTACCTGGAGGTCGATCCGCTCAGCGCGTTCTTCCTGGTGTGGTCGGTGCCGATGACCCTGCTGGGGTCGCTGTACGCCTGGGGGTACCTCGAGCGGGACCTCGCCGGGACGCGAGACGCGGGGCCCCACTTCGCGCTGCTGAACCTGCTCCAGGTGTCGTACCTCGTGGTGTACACCTGCCAGGACACGGTCGGGTTCCTGCTCGGGTGGGAGATCGCGGCGGTGTCGGCGTGGCTGCTGGTGATCTGGTCGTACCGCGACCAGAAGACGCGGTTCGCCGGGTTCAATTACCTCGTGTCCACCCACGTCGGGCTGTTCCTGCTCGGGGCGGCGCTGATGGTGCTGCGGGCCCAGACCGGCGACACCCGGTTCTCGGCGTTCGGGGCGGCGCTGCAGGCCCCCGGCGATCTCCGGACGCTGACGTTCCTGCTGCTCGGGGCGGCGTTCGCGTTGAAGTCGGCGTTCTTCCCGGGGCACACCTGGTTGCCGCGGGCGCACGCCGCTGCGCCGGCGCACATCTCCGCCCTGATGTCCGGGGTGATCCACAAGGCCGGGCTGTTCGGGTTCCTCCGGTTCACGCTGCTGCTCGGCAAGCCCGACGAGTGGATGGGCTGGTCGGTGCTCGCGTTCGGGGCCACCTCGGCGGTGGTCGGCGCGCTGTTCACCACCACCCAGCGCGACCTCAAGCGGCTGCTCGGGTACTCGTCGACCGAGAACGTCGGGATCGCCGCGATGGGGTTCGGTGTCGGCTACCTCGGCTCGACCTGGGACCGACCGGAGCTGGTCGCGCTCGGGTTCGGCGGCGGCCTGCTGCACGTGTTCAACCACGCGCTGTTCAAGTGCCTGCTGTTCTACGCGGCCGGGGCGGTGTACCGCGCCGCCCACACGGTGGACCTCGAGCGGCTCGGCGGCCTGGCCCGCGCGATGCCGTGGACCACCGCCGCCTACACCGTCGGCAGCCTCGCGATCGCCGGGCTGCCGCCGTTCAACGGGTTCACCAGCGAGTTCCTGATCTACGCCGCCCTGCTCGGCGCCGGTCGGACGGGGATCGCCGGCGCGTCCCTGGTCGGGTTCGGCGCGGTCCTGGCGTTCGTCGGCGCCCTGTCGGCGTTCGCGGTGATGCGGTCGCTCGGGATCGGGTTCCTCGGGACCGCGCGCGAGCCCCGGGAGGGCCTCGCCGACCCCGGGTGGGCGATGCGCCTGCCGATGGCGGCCCACGCGGTGGGGATCGCGGCGGTCGGGGTGGCGCCGCCGATCGCGGTGTGCCTCGTCGGGCCGCCGCTCGCGGCGTGGGGCGCGGTCGCGCCGGCGTCCGAAGCGCTGTTCCGGATCTGGCCAGCGGTCGGGGCCCTCGCGATCGGGCTGTGCGCGGCGGCGGGCGCAGCGTGGGCTGTGGGTCGGCGGGCCCCGGTCCACGTCACCTGGGCGTGCGGCTACACGGCGGGCACCCCGCGGATGCAGTACACCGCGAGCTCGTTCTCCGCGACGGTCGCCGACTGGTTCGCGTCGCTGATGCCGCCGGTCGTCACCCGGCACCTGCCGGAGGGCCTGTTCCCGTCGAGCGGCGGCTCGTACCGGTCGAACCACGCCGACCCGGTCGAGCAGCGCCTGTTCGAGAGCCTCGGGCGCGGGGAGGAGCTGGTGACCTCGGTGTTCGGCCGGTTCGCGACCGAGCCGCGGGTGGTGTTCGGGCTCGGCCTCGTCGGGCTGCTGGTCGGGATGGCGGTGGTGATCGGGTCGGCCAAGTGATCGCCGCGATCGGCCAGGTCGCGGTGCTGGCGCTGTCGGCGGTGCTCCTGCCGGGGCTCGTGGTGCGGACCAAGTCGTGGTGGGCCGGCCGTCGGGGGCCGCCGATCGCGCAGCTCGGGTGGGATCTCGCGCGGCTGGCCCGCAAGACGCCGGTGTACAGCGCCGTCACCACCCCGCTGTTCCGGCTGGCCCCGTGGGTGGTGCTGGTCAGCGCGGTCGGCGCGGCGCTGGTGGTGCCGGTGCTCGGGTCGGCGTCGACGATCGCGTTCCCGGGCGACTTCGTGTGGTTCGTGTACCTCGGGGGCCTCGGTCGGATGGCCCAGGTCCTCGCGGCGCTCGACACCGGCAGCCCGTTCGAGGGGATGGGCGCTGCGCGCGAGGCGTCGTTCGCCACCCTGGTCGAGCCGACCACATTCCTCGCGTTCGGGGCGGGGATCCTCGTGTCCGGCAGCGATACGCTGAGTGGGATCCTGCTCCACCGGCCGGGTTCGGCGGCGGAGTGGGCGGTGTGGGGCGGGATGGTGGTCGCCCTCGCGATCGTGGTCCAGGTCGAGTCCGCGCGGATGCCGATCGACGACCCGACCACCCACCTCGAGCTCACGATGATCCACGAGGTCACGATCCTCGACCACAGCGGCCCGGACCTCGCCGCGCTCCAGCTCGCCGCCGGGCTGCGGCTCGCGGCGGGCCTGTCGCTGTGGACCGCGCTGGTCCTCCCGTCCGGGTCGCCGGTGTGGGCCGCGATCCCGGTCCAGCTCGCGGGGACCGCGGCGGCCGCGATCGCGCTCGGGACGGTCGAGTCGCTGGTGGCCCGGCTCCGGATGCGGGCGATCCCGTCGTACATCCTGGTCGGCGGCTCGGCCGGCGCCCTGGCGGTGGTCGCGACGCTGTGGGTGGGCCCGTGATCGCCGAAGACGCCGTGTTCCTGCTGGTGGTCCTGGTGCCGCTGTTCGCCGCCCGGTGGCGGGTCAGCCTGCTCGGCCTGTCGCTGCAGGGCGTGCTGTTGTTCCGGGCCGCGTCCGTCCATCCGGACGCGCTGCCCGGGGGCGACGTGGCGCTGAACGCGGTCGACTACCTGGTGGTCCGCGCGGTGCTCGGCCCGGCGGCGCTGTACGCGATCCAGCACCGCGGTGGGTTGCCGCACCGGAACGACGTGATCCCGGCGAACCTGTTCGCGTGGGTCCTGGTGGTGTTGCTGACGACCGGCGCGTTCCGGTTCGCGGCCCACGCGGATCCGACCGGGGCGCTCGGCGGGCGGGTCGCGGTGGCGAGCGCCGCCCTGGTGCTCGGGCTGTTCGTGCTCGCGAGCCAGGACAGCGTGTTCTCGCAGATCGTCGGGATGCTCCGGATCGAGAACGCGGTGGCGCTGTTCGAGACCGCGCTGCCGGAGCACCCGGGCAGCGCCGAGCCCGGGGTCCGGCTGCTCCAGGTCGCGGTGATCGCCGGGGTGGTCGCGACGATGGCGTGGTACCTCCGGGCGCTCCACCAGCCCGTCCGAGCGGCGGCCGAGGGGGCCGAGTGAGCCCGCGGACGGCGTCGGCGGCCCTGCTGCTCGGGGCGGCGGCGGCGGCGATCGGCGGCCTGTGGGTGGTGATCGCGGCCCCGACCGGCGTGTGGCTCGGCGGGTGGATCGTGACCGACGCGACCAGTCGCCTGTTCGTCGCGCTGGTCAACCTGCTGTTCCTCGGGATCGCCGCCCACGTGGTGAACGCCGGGCTGATCGACGAGGACGTCGATCGGTTGCCGGAGCGGCTGACCTGGCTCGGCCTGCCGTTCCTGCTCGCGTGCGACCTCGCGATCCTCGCCGACTCGCCGATCGTGTCGTGGGCCGGGCTCGAGCTCGGGACCCTCGCGATCGCGCCCCTGATCGCGTCGGGCCGACCGGATCGGATCGCGGGATCGTTCCAGTACTTCCTGTTCTCGTCGGTCGGGCTGGCGATGGTGCTGCTCGGCCTGTCGTGGATCCACCTCGGGGCGGGCGACCGGCCGTTCGGCTGGACCGCCCTCGGCGCGGATCCACCGAGCGGCGACGCGGTCCGGATCGGGCTGTTCCTGGTGCTCGCCGGCTACGGCGCGAAGCTCGGGTTGTTCCCGCTGAACACCTGGCTTCCAGTCGCGTACGCCACCGCACCTGCGCCGATCGCGGCCCTGCTCGGGGCGGTCCAGTTCAACGCGGCGCTCGCCGGGCTGCTCCGGGTGGTCGAGGTGTTCCACGGCGTCGCGCCCACGCTGATCACCACGTTCCTGGTGTGGATCGGGCTCGCGTCGATGGCGGTGTCGACGCTCGGGATCGTCACCACCCGCGACTACCTGCGGCTGCTCGGGTACGGCTCGATCAACCACGCCGGCGTGATCGCGGTCGGGCTCGGGCTCGGCGCCCCGGCGTCGTACGGGGTCCTCGTTTACCTCGTCAGCAACGCGTTCATCAAGGCGATCCTGTTCCTCGCCGCCGGAAAGGTCCACGCGACGTTCCACACCACCGACGCCCGCCGGATCCGCGGCCTGGTGAAGCTGCTGCCGTACAACGGCCTGATGCTGATGGTCGGGACGTTCGCCCTGCTCGGGCTGCCGCCGTTCGGCAGCTTCCTCGGCGAGCTGCTGGTGGTGTCGGCGGTGGTCGAGTCGGGGCGGCTCGAGCTGCTGTTCCCGTTCTGCGTCCTGCTGGTGGTGTCGTTCGTCGCGACGGGCCGCACGCTGTTCCCGATGATCTGGGGCGAACCGGACGCGTCGACGGTGCGCGGGCGCGAGCGGCTGACGGTGGCGGTCCCGAAGCTGGTGTTCCTCGGCGGGCTGGTCGCGCTCGGGCTGTACGTGCCGGCGCCGGTCAACGCGGTCCTGCGCGACGTGGCGTCGACCCTGGGGTCCGAGGCGTCGTCACCTGGGCCGGTGGCTCCGTGACCGCGGTGGACCTGCCCGCCCACGACGTCCTCGCCGCGTCCGACTGGCGGGACGGCCTGCTCGCCGCGGTGGGGGCCGGCGCCCGACTGGTGGCGCTGGTCGGGAGGCCGGACGGCGACGACGGGGTCCGGCTGACCGCGGTGACCGAGTCCGACGACGGCGGGCTGCGGGTGACCCGCGCGGTGGTCGCGCGCGACGACGGCTACCACACCCTCGCCGAGGCCCACCCGCCGGCGCAGGTGTTCGAGCGCGAGCTGCACGAGCAGTGGGGCCTGCGGATCCGCGGCCTGCCGTGGGCCAAGCCGATCCGGCACGAGCGGACGAACGTGGACGATCACCCGTTCCTCGACGTGCACGGCAAGCAGCTCCACCTGGTGCAGGTCGGGCCGATCCACGCCGGGGTGATCGAGCCCGGCGCGTTCCGGTTCGTGTGCCACGGCGAGGAGGTCCTCCACCTCGAGATCGAGCTCGGGTACCAGCACCGCGGGATCGAGGCGAAGCTCCGCGGCGCGGATCCGCGTGGGGTCGGGCCGTTGGTCGAGGTCGTCGCCGGCGACACCACGATCGCGCACACCTGGGCCTGGGCGTCGGCGGTCGAGGCGCTCGGCGGGATCGCCCCCGACCCCGACCGCGACCGGGCCCGCGAGGTGATGCTCGAGCTCGAGCGCGCCGCCGCTGGCGGACCACGACCCGGTGACCTCGGGGTGCGCGCCCACATGGACCCACATCGTGAAGAACGAGCCGAGGTCC
>JBEBJW010000323.1:0-7119 GCA_040079715.1 Myxococcota bacterium
AGCCGGCGGCCGAGAAGGATTCGATTAAGCAGGAAAGGGCTTGAAGGGGTACTTCGGCAGACCGTTCTGTTGTTCCAGGACCTGCTGAGCGAAGGGCGGTTCGACGGTGTGGTAGTGGTGCTCGATACGGAGGGTACTGCTGTGAATAGGGTCCGAGACCTCGATCTCGGTCGCTTGGCCTCAGGAATCATGTGTCCGCAGGAGGCAGTCGGGATAGCGCATGAATCGATGGAATCCTGGGTGGTGCGGGGTCTCATCCCGTCGCCGGAGGAGCGCAAGTCGGAGAAGCGTTGCTTGAGCTTCGACCCGTTCAACGCCCCGGAGCACCTCTCCCACAAAGAATACCACCCGAAGAGCGCCAAGAGGTGCCTTGGTCGGGTCGATCACGACGAGGAGCAGTGCATGGCCCGACTATGGGCGTTGTCCTCACGGGACGAGACGGGCTGTTCCGCGTTCCTGGTGGAGCTCGAGGCCCTGCTGCGGCGCGTGACCTCCCCCACCGTGTGATCGTGCCGTTCGACACACGCCCGGTGTGCGAATTCACACCACGCGCCGGACCGGCTTGCGCGGCGCCTTCATCCGGGGCTGGCACGGGTCCTGCTTGGCGCCTCGGGCACGGAGGCACCGATGGAGATCGATCACCAGGCCCGGATCCCGAACAACGTCGGTCTGGGGTCCGACCCGAAGCTCCAGCGGGCGCTCGAGCGGTGGCAGCCGGACTACCTCGCGTGGTGGCAGGAGATGGGTCCGGTCGGTCATCAGGCCGACGAGGTCTGGCTCCGGACCGCGGTCAGCGTCGAGCCGGGCGGGTGGGCGAACTACGGGTACGTCCGGATGCCCGAGTACCGGTGGGGGATCTTCCTCGCGCCGGCCGAGGTCGACCGGAGGATCCCGATGGGCGACGAGCGCGGTCGGCCCGCGTGGCAGGAGGTCCCCGGCGAGCACCGATCGATGCTCCGGCGGCTGATCGTGACCCAGGGCGACACCGAGCCCGCGAGCGTCGAGCAGCAGCGGCACCTCGCCGCGTCCGCCCCGTCCCTGTACGACCTGCGGAACCTGTTCCAGGTCAACGTGGAGGAGGGACGCCACCTGTGGCAGATGGTGTACCTGCTCCACGCGTTCTTCGGCCGCGAGGGCCGGGACGAAGCGGACGAGATGCTGGCCCGCCGGGCCGGTGACCCCGACAAGCCGCGGATCCTCGAGGCGTTCAACCAGAAGTGCGAGGATTGGCTCTCGTTCTTCTGCTTCACGATGTTCACCGACCGCGACGGCAAGTTCCAGCTCGCCGCGCTCGCCGAGTCCGGGTTCGACCCGCTCGCCCGGTCGTGTCGGTTCATGCTGACCGAAGAGGCGCACCACCTGTTCGTCGGTGACACCGGACTCGACCGGATCATCCGCCGGTCGGCCGAGCTGACCCGCCAGTCGCCGAACGGGATGGCGAGCGAGCTCGGCGGGATCGACCTCCCGGTGATCCAGAAGTACGTCAACTACTGGTTCACCCACTGCCTCGACCTGTTCGGCGGCGAGATCAGCTCGAACGCGGCCGAGGTGTTCGCGGCGGGGCTGAAGGGCCGGTTCCACGAAGACAAGCGGACCGACGATCACCTGCTGCTCGACGGGACCAAGACCCTGATGATCCCCGGGGATCGCGGGCTCACCACGGTCGACGTCCCGATGCGCCGGGCGTTGAACGAGGTCCTGCGCGAGGACTACCGCGACGACTGCCTGAAGAGCGTGGCGCGGTGGAACCGGACCCTCGCCGAGGCCGGGGTCGACTTCACCGTGACCCTGCCGTCGCTGCGGTTCAACCGCCACCAGGGGCTGTGCGTCGGGCACCGGTTCAACCCCGAGGGCAACGTGATCGACGAGGCCACCTGGGCCGCGAAGGTCGACGACTGGCTGCCGACCGCCGCCGACGACCAGTACCTCCGGTCGATCATGGGTCCGGTGACCGAGCCCGGGAAGATGGCGAACTGGATCTCGCCGCCCCGCCGCGGGATCGACGGGCTCCCGACCGACTTCGAGTACGTGAAGTTCCACTGACGGACCGTCCGGGTCGGCCCGAGCGGTCGCCTCACGGACCGAAGAACACGTACAGCACGCCCCCGTCGACCTCGCCGTCGTCGTTGGACCACATCCCGACGCCGAGGTCGTCGAATCCGTCGCCGTTGACGTCACCGACCGATCCGGCCACGTCGCCGAATCCGACGTTCGCGGGGTCGGCGGACACCGTGCGGTCGGCCTGCGCGAGGTCGACCGCGTCATCCACCGGGCCGAACACCGCGTGGACGCGGGTACCGCCCGGCGCGTTCACCACCAGATCTCCGACGCCGTCGCCGTTGAGGTCCCCGCTCCCGACGAAGTCCCCCGCGCGCATCCCGGGTCCGGCCCCGGTGAGGATCGCGTCGCCGGTGTCGATGTCGGCCCAGCCGCGGACCGGCCCGTGGAACAGGTAGGCGGCGCCGGCGTCCAGGTGCGCGGTGTCGTCGAAGTCCGCGCCGACGAGCAGATCGTCGAGGCCGTCCTGGTTCACGTCCCCGACGCCGGCGACCACGGCCCCGAAGGCGTCCTGCGGAAACAGGATCTTCGCCGCCGCGACGTCGTCGATCGGGGACGCGCCGGGCGCGAGCGGACCGCCGAGCACGTACACCGCCCCCGCGTACCGTCCGCCCTCCCGGTCGTTGGGTGCGCCGACCGCCAGGTCGTGGAACCCGTCACCGTCGAGGTCGCCCGCGTCGACCACCGGCCAGCCGAGCAGGGAGTTCCACGACGGCCCGATCAGCGTCACGTCGGCGTCGGTCTTGTCGGCGACGCCGGTGATCGGACCGAAGTGGACGTACACCGCGCCCGCCTGGTGCGGGCCGACCGTGTCGCCGAGGATCAGGTCGTCGATCCCGTCGCCGCTCACGTCGAACACCGCGCTGGCGTCGGCGAACCCGATGAGGCGGGTGGCGATCGACGACGGGGTGATCGTCCCCTCGACCGGCCCGAACACGACGTACACCATCGGGGTCGTGTCGTACCCGGCGACGTGGACGACGAGATCGCCGATCCCGTCGGCGTTCAAATCGCCGGACGACAGGACGAGCCCGAGGAAGTCGATCCCCGCGTCGCCGACGATCGTGGCGTCGGCGTCGGCGAGGGTCGTCCCGTGCGCGACCGGGCCGTGCAGGACGTACAGCTTGCCCTTGCCGGTCTGGTTCGGGTAGTCGTTGGCGTTCACCACGAGGTCGTCGATCCCGTCGCCGGTGAGGTCGCCGGCGTCGACCACGAACTGCCCGACGCCCTCCCCGCGGGTCAGCCCGTACAGGACGAGGTCGGCGTCCGCGGGGGTGGTCCGCGATGGCTCAGCGCAGTCCGGACCGCAGCCGTCGCCGCCGAACGGGTTGCCGTCGTCGCAGCCCTCGACGCCGTCCCACCGGGTCCCGTCCCCGCAGGTGTTGGGACTGCACGACGCGGTGCACGCGGCGTCGTCGGCGTTGGCGTCGCCGTCGTCGCACCCCTCGACCCCGACCCACACCGCCCCGTCGCCGCAGGTGGCGGACGCGCAGGCGGTGGTGCACGCGGCGTCGTCGGCGTTGGCGTCACCGTCGTCGCACGCCTCGTCCGGGTCGATCACTCCATCGCCGCAGACGGGGGTGGGGTCCTCGGGCCCGGGCTCGCCCCCGATGCCACGGCCCTCGTCCCCGGTGACCCCGCTGCACCCGACGACCCACGCGATCGCGAACCGCATCGGACCTCCGCCGACCGGTCCCCGCAACCGGTGTGCCGGGGCCCGATCCGCGGCTGGAGCAGCTCTGCACCGGTCGCCCGCACGCGCGCGCGCGCACCGCGCACCCCGGCCGCGCGCGGCCTCACCGGGCGATCGGACGCGCGTGGGCGAACGCCCCGACCAGCAGCCCGATCCCGCCCGCGGTGATCGGGACCGCCGCCACCGTGGTCACCGGTCCGGTCGGGTCTCCGGGCTCGCCGAACCCGGTCAGCAGGAGCCCGGACAGCACGGTCCCGAGTCCCGCGCCGGTCAGCACGATCCCCGCCACCCCGGCGGCCGGGCGGGCGTCGCGCACCTCCCATGCGGCCGATCCGCCCGTGGCGGTCAGGTCGACCCGATCGCCGAACAGGAAGCTGTCGCCGATCCGCAGCCGGTACACCCCGTTCGGCACCTCGAGCACGCACGGCGCCTCGCACAGGCGCTCGGTGGTCTCGCCGTACGCGCTGACCCCCCAGCCGGTGGTCGTGGAGGCGCCGAGGACGCGGTGGATCCCGACCGCGCGAGTCGCCTCGAACGACCACCGGGTGGTCCCGTTGGGATCGATCGCGGCGCCCCGGTCCTCGAGGACCGTGATCTGCTGCGCCCCAGCGGCCATCACCACCCATCCGAGCCCAATCGTCACGCGCACCTCACCCGGTGAGGCATTCGGGACCGGCGCTCCGATCGGCGACCGTCAGGGGCCGTGGAGCTTGCCGCCGGCGGCGCCGTCGCAGCTGTGGCAGCTGTTGCACGCACCCGTCGTCTGGTGATCGGTCATCGCGACGGTCTCGCCGCCGATCTCGATCGACGCCGCGTACGGCACCGCCAACGCCCGGCTCGAGTAGAAGTTGCCGCTCGGGTTGGAGGTGATGTCGAGGGTCCCGCCGTCCGCGCCCACCAGGTGAACGGTCGCCTGGCCGAGGACCGCGGTCCCGGGGAGATCGACGTAGATCGTGCCGGCGACGGTGAAGTCGGGGCCCTCGCCCGAGTGGCCGACGGCGTGGCACGCGAGGCAGTCCGCCCCGGGCAGCATCGCCGGCGACTCCTCGGCGCCGCAGGTCCCGGGCGGTCCGCAGTCTTCGTTCGTCCGGTCGCACTCGGGCGGCGGGGTGGTCGGGGTGCCGTCGCACGCCTCGGACGCGCCGGCGTCGATCCACTGCGACACGAGGTCGATCCGCTCCTGCGACCACCCGCCGCCGACCGGCATCGGGCTCCCTTCGCCGGCGGCCTGCGTCCCGGCGAGCTTCGCCACCAGGAACGAGCCCGCGGCGTCGCCGGGGACCACGAGCACCTGGCCGGGGTAGGCGGCGCTCGGCACGTCGACCAGCGCGGCGTACGGGTCGGTCGCGAGATCGAGGTCGCCCTGGACCCCGCCGCCGGGAGAGTGGCAGCTCACACAGCTCGCGTCGAACCATGGTGGGATCGCACACCATCCGGACGCGGTCGGCGTGGTGCCGGAGTCGGTGGTGGACGGGAAGGTCGCGTCGTCGCACGCGACGCCGACGAGGAGCAACCAGGGCGCGATCCGGACGGACATCGAGTGCCTCCACCCGGATCTCAATGCACGAACGGTGCCAGGGCTGCCATCCGCGCCGGATCTGGGTTCGCCCGTTCCGCCTCCGGGGGCGCGAAAGAGCTCCACCGATCCCGGCCGAAAGATCTCCTCCAGGCGCAGGACCGGAGCCTCGAGCGCGTCTTCGGCGCGTGGATCGCCGCCCGCCACACCCACGCGCCCTCGACGGCGTCAGTACGCCGCCGCCGGGCCCCGCCACCCGTCCGCGTCGCCGGTGACCACGAGCTCGCCGTCCCGCGCGCCGACCGCCATCGATGCTTCGGCGCGGAACAGCTCGGTCCACCCTCCGTCCTCGAACAGCGACACCACCGGCGCGTAGGCCTCGCCGTATCCGTCGGTTCCAGCAGCGATCAGCACCGTAGCGTCACCGGACAGCGCGGTGACGTTCGGGGGGCCGCCCGCGACCTCGGTCAGCGCGACGCCGTCCCACCTGAGGAGCTTGCCGCCGACGTCCGCCTCGCCGCTCCCGAGGTACAGGTCGGTCCCCGACCGTCCCCACAGCGCAGTGAACCCCTCCCCGAGGTCGCCCGTGAGGTCGATCCACTGCGCGCCGTCCCACCGGAGCAGCGCCGACCGGTCCCAGCCGAGCGCGTACACCTCGTCCGCCGCGAACGCGACCAGCGCGATCAACGTGCGGGTGTCGGCCGGGATCGGCGCGAGATCGTCGACCCAGCCGTCGCCGTCGCGGACGAGCAGCGCCGGGACCATCGTCTCGTCCGGCAGATATCGGTTGACAGAGGCGAACGCCGCGCCGTCCGGCGAAGCGGCGACGTCCCACACGGTCGCGTCCTCGCTCGTCCAGGTCCGGGTCCAGCCCGTCCCGTCGTACCCGTACAGCCCGTCGTCCCCGCCGGCGATCACGTCGGTCGGCCCGGTGCCGGTGATCGCACCGAGCCCGCGCGGACCCTCGTACGGATCGCCCGCGAGCGACCAGGTGGTGAGCCCGCTGGCGTCCCACCGCCCAGGCCCGCTGTAGGCGGCGAGCCAGGCGCCGCCGTCACCGTCGAGCCACACGTCTCGGACCCAATACACGGAGGGGGCGTGCCAAACGACCTCGATCGCGTCGGGCTCGCCGGCCGCGACCACCCCGCCCGCGTCGATCCCGAGCAGGTACGCGCCGTCGACCGTCGCGTCGACCCCGTGGAACTGTCCGGGCGGCAGCGACACCGGGGCCCAGCCGGTGCCGTCGTCGACCCGGGCGCCGGCCCACCCGATCGCCCACGCCGTGCCGTCCGGCTCGACCGCGACCCGGTCCAACGCCTCGCCGCTGTCCTCGACGACCAGGGCCCCGAGCGTCCCGCGGACCACCAGCCCGTCGTCGCCGACCGCGATCAGCCCGGCACCGTCGTCGTCGACCGACCGCAGCGATCCGACCTCGCCGCCGTGCTCCTCCGCCCAGCCCGTGCCGTTCCAACTGGCGACCCGGCCGCCGACCCCGACGGCCACCAGCGTGCCGTCGGCGAGCTCGGTCAGGTCGGAGAACGACGCGGTCGGCTCCTGGATGTACACGTCCCACCCGACGCCGTCCCACAGCGCGAGGATCTCGGTCGCGGAGGGCCCGCAGTCGGTGTAGCAGTCGTCGATGCCCTGGCGGTCGGTCAACACCGCGGCGGTGCCGTCGCGCCGCGCGACCAGCCCGGTCGGGCTCCACGAGGCCTCCGGCAGCGGCACCAGGGTCCAACCGGCGGTGGCGTCCCATCGGCCGAGGGTGTCGTACGACACCGCCCACACCACACCGTCGCGCGCGTCGACGTCCGCGATCGCCTCCTCGAACGCGGGTTCGTCCACCGTCGAC
>JBEBJW010000324.1:0-7103 GCA_040079715.1 Myxococcota bacterium
TCACGCCCGAACCCCGAGTGGCGGATCCCGCCGAACGGGCTCGCCGGATCGAACAGGTTGTACCCGTTCGCCCACACGACGCCGGCGTTCAGCGCGTGCGCCACCTCGAACAGCTTGCTGGTCTTCTCGGTCCACACGCCGCACGCGAGCCCGTACTCGGTGTCGTTCGCCTTGGCGATCGCCTCGGCCGGCGTCCGGAACGTCAGCACCGACAGCACTGGCCCGAAGATCTCCTCGCGCACCACGGTGTCGGTCTGCTGGACGTTGGTCAGGATGGTCGGCGGCACGAACCAGCCGGTGGACGGCGCCGGGCACGCCGAGCCCTGCCAGACCTCCGCGCCCTCGGCCCGGCCGATCTCGATGTACTTCGTGACCCGCTCGAGCTGGGCCGCGCTGTTGATCGCGCCGATGTCGGTGTTCTTGTCGAGCGGGTCGCCGATCCGGAGGGCCTCGACCCGCCGCTTGACCCGGTCGAGGAACGACTCGGCGATCGACTCCTCGACCAGGAGCCGCGAACCTGCGCAGCACACGTGGCCCTGGTTGAAGAAGATCCCGTTGATCGTGCCCTCGACGGCCTGATCGAGCGCCGCGTCGGCGAACACGACGTTCGCGCCCTTGCCGCCGAGCTCCATCGTGGTCTTCTTCGGCGAGCCGGCGACCTGCTGGAGGATCCGCCGCCCGACAGCGGTGCTGCCGGTGAACGCGATCTTGTCGACGCCGGGGTGCCCGACCAGCGCCGAGCCGGTGGCGCCGGCCCCGTTGACCAGGTTGACCACCCCGGGCGGCAGCTCGCACGCGTCGAAGATCTCGGCCAGCGCCATCGCGGTGAGCGGCGTGGTCTCGGCGGGCTTCAGGACCACGGTGTTCCCGGCGGCGAGGGCGGGTGCTATCTTCCACGCCGCCATCAGGAGCGGGAAGTTCCACGGGATGACCTGGGCCGCGACCCCGAGCGGGCGCACCTTCCGGCCGGGGACCACGTAGTCGAGCTTGTCGGCCCACCCGGCGTAGTAGAAGAAGTGGGCGGCGGCGAGCGGTACGTCGACGTCCCGGGTCTCCCGGATCGGCTTGCCGTTGTTGCGAGACTCGAGCACCGCGAGCTCGCGGCCCTTCTCCTGCAGCCGGCGGGCGATCCGGTACAGGTACTTGCCGCGCTCCGCGCCCGGCATCCGGCTCCACACCGTGTCGTACGCGGTCCGGGCGGCGGCGACGGCGGCGTCGACCTCGGACGCGTCGGCGGCGGCGAACCGCGTCAGGACCTTGCCGGTCGACGGATCGAACACCGGGAACAGCGACTCGTCGCGGCCCGGGACGAACCGGCCGTTCACGTAGTGCCCGTACCGATCGAGGATCGGCGCGGGGCAGCTCTCCGGCGCGGGCGACAGCTCGAGCGCGCCGTGGATCTTCAGCTCGGGACGCGGGTCGGCGGCCTTGTTCATCGGGTCCTCAGTCCACGCTGAACCGGCGGGGCGACTGGTAGTGCCCGTCGGCCCGTCGGGTGATCTGGTGCAGGAGATCGTTGACCAGGGAGCTCGCCCCGAACCGGAACCGGTCGGGGGTCATCCAGTCGGAGCCGAGGGTCTCGGCGACCAGGACCAGCCAGTGGAGCGACTCCTTCGCGGTGCGGATCCCGCCCGCCGGCTTCATCGACACCTGGCGGCCGGTCTCGAGGTACTCCTCGCGGATCGCCTCGAGCATCACGAGGCCGACCTCCATCGTGGCCGCGGGCTGGATCTTGCCGGTGCTGGTCTTGATGAAGTCCGCCCCTGCGGCGATCGCGAGCCGGCTCGCCGCGGCGACGTTGTCGAGCGTGCCGAGCTCGCCCGTCTCGAGGATCACCTTGAGGACCGCCGGGCCGCACGCGACCTTGGTGGCGGCGATCTCCTCGAACACCCGCTGGTCTTCGCCGGCGAGGAACGCGCCGCGATCGATCACCATGTCGATCTCGTCGGCGCCCATCGCGACCGTCCGCGCGACCTCGTCGAGCTTGATCGGCAGGGGGGTCAGCCCGCTCGGGAATCCGGTCGCGACCGACGCGAGCTTCACCCCGCTGGCCGCGCCGAGGGCCCGCCGCGCGTGCGGGACCATCGTCGGGTACACGCAGACCGCCGCGACGTGCGGCAGCTCGGGCAGCTCCGGGAACGGCGTCATCGCCTTGCGGCACAGCGCGGCGACCCGCTCGGGCGTGTCCTGGCCCTCGAGGGTGGTGAGATCGATCATCGACAGCGCGAGCCGTAGGAGGCGGTCCTTCGCGTCCGTCTTGATGCTCCGGGTGCGCGCGCGGGCGCACCGGGCGGCCACCGCTGCGTTGTCGACCCGGGCGGCGCGCCACCGTCGCGCGTCGCCGGGATGGAAGCTCGCGGCCATCCGTCGTCCCTCCGCGGTCGTCCGAGACCGTCCGGCGCCAGTATCCGATCCGGGCCCGCGGATCACGGCTCCGGCAGGACGATGCTCGGGATGTCCGGGCAGCTGTCGGTGCCCATGCACACGTCGTCGTCGAGCACAGCGCCCTCGGACACGAAGTACTTGCCGATCGACCCCATCACGTACAGCGCGGTGTCGAACGGGCGCTCCGGATCCGGCGTGTCGAACCCGTGCATCCCGGTGGTGCGCGGGTACGACAGCCGCAGCGCGGACACGCCGGCCGCGGTCTCGACGTTCGACCGCAGGGGCGCCTCGGACGGAGCCCCGGTCCCGTCGGTGCCCTCGTCGAGGTCGTCCACGTCGAACAGGGCGGGGGCGCCGGTCCCGTCGACGTACGGCCCGTACGCCTCGAGCCCGTGGAGCACGTCGCGCTCGATCAGCCACCGGTCGACCGGCATCCCGTACCGCGGATCGACCTCGTGCAGCTCGACCAGGCCGGCGGCGCGCGCGAGGGCGATCCCGGCGCTGATCGTGACGCTCTGGTCGCCGGAGGTCGGCTGGACCAGGACGTTGGTCGGCCGGCCGCCGAGGGCCGCGAACGGCTCGCGGAACCAGTGCGGTCCGAACGACACGGGATCCGCCGGCTCCATCGCGAGGGCGGTCGCCATCACCAGCCGCCGGAGCGCCGGCGAGCCGCGGATGTGGCCGAGGCCGTGCGACGCGGCGACCAGCGGCGACCCCGCCGGGTAGGTGATCCCCTCGTAGGTCGTGTCGGCCTGCCAGCTGTCGATCCTGGTCAGCTCGGCGCCGGACGCGTCGTACAGGGTGATCACGAGGCGATCGCCGAGGCCCGCGTTGTCCGGCACGGTCCACACGTCGGTCCCGGGCCCGGTGTCGGGCATCCCGGTCGCGAGCCGCTTCTCGACGCCGGTCAGCGCGTCGGCCGGGATCGCCAGCCGGAACCGACCGTCCGGCGGGATCCACCCCTCGCGGACCTCGCCGTTGTCGAGGTTCTCGACCACGATCCGCCCGCCAGGCAGAGCGCCCAGCGGGACCGTCGCGATCGCGACCTGGTTCGTGTCCATGTACGCGTTGACGATCTGCGTGATCTGCAGGTCGCCGGCGTCGGTCGGCAGGCCGACGATCAGCGGGGTCAGCATCCGCCCGACCACCGCGGAGATCACCCCGCCGAGATCGCTGCGGATCCCGACGTCGAGCAGGCCTCCGCCGGGGACGATCGCGGCGGTGGCGGTCGCCTCGGGGATCACCGCTGCGGCGACCGCGCTGTCGATCCCCCCGAGCGAGCCGCCGAGCAGGAAGTAGTTCACGTCGGCGCCGCCGATGTCCGGCGCGCCGTCCTCGTCCCAGTCGCAGCTCGCGACCGACCGGACGGTGCGCCCCTCGCGGTCCTTCACGTCCATCTCGCCGGTCCCGCAGGTCTTCAGCGCCCGGACGAGCTGCATCCAGTCGACCACGCCCTGGCGGACCATGTCGCGGCTGTGGAACGGGTCGGAGATCCACTGGTCGGCGCCGGAGTCGACCCGACCGTCGTTGTCGAGGTCGCGGGCCCGGTCGTCCTGGAGGTGGGTCAGCGTCGCCCCGAGGCCGCCCGCCTCGAGCAGCCCGCCGATCAGCACCTCCTCCTCGGCCGACAGGTCGAGCCCGTGGCCCGGCCAGTCGATCGCGCACACCGCGATCCCCATCCGGTTCAGCGCCCACGCGAACAGCAGGACCTCGAACCGGTTGCTGCCGTGGCCGTGGCCGTACAGCGCGACCGGGAACGGCGCGTGGACGGTGTCCGACTCCTTCGGTAGCGCGCAGGTGAACACGATCCGCCGCGGCGCGACGCTCATCGTGCCGGCGACCGGGTCGAGCTGCCACCACTCGTCGGAGTCGTCGGCGCCGCCGTCGTCGCGGTCGACCAGCAGGTTCGGCGAGGTGTACGCCCCCCCGACGAGGCCCCCGCCGAACTGCTCGTACGCGGCCGCGAGCATCGCCTCGGTGTTCGGGTCGCCGAGCGCGCCGAGGCCGGTGATCCGCGCCACCAGGTCCTCGGCCGGGAGGTACTCGGTCGGGGAGCCCGGCAGGGTGTGGAGCTCGGCCGCCTCCTCGATCCGGGCCGGGTAGTCGTCGTGGAGGAACGGCCACGGGCCCTCGCCGTCGAACAGGCCGCGGTGGATGTCGACCAGATCGGCGGTGACCCGGCCGGTGGTGAACACCCAGGCGTACGCCACGTCGTCGACCGACAGGCCGTAGTCCGGCAGCGCGTCGACCACCGGGGCGAGCGCGTCGGTCTGGCGGACGTGGTTGACCCAGGTCCACGGAGACCGGACCGGCTGGCCGTCCTCGCCGATCAGCCGCTCGGTCAGCACCACCGCGTACCGGGTCTCCTCCCGCAGCGGCACCACCGGCCGGACCATCAGCGTGTCCGACTGCCGCTCGTAGAACGTCAGCAGGTCGTCGCGGGGGTCGCCGCCGAGCGGGTACACGTTCGGCGTGTCGAGCAGGCCGTCGTTGTCGGTGTCCTCGCCCCAGTCGAGCGCCCCGTCGCCGTCGAGGTCCTCGGTCTCGGACTCGAACAGCAGGGTCGGCGCGTCGGCCCGCGGGTCGTTGTCCCAGTAGGTGCCGACGCCTTCGATGTCGACCGGGTACCGGCCGTTGCCGACGTCGAGGTCGACCGGCTGGAGGTAGGTCGGCGAGCCCGGGGTCACGTCGAGCACCAGGATCGCGTCGTCGCCGAACCGATCGGCCCGATCCAGGTCGTTCGGGTGCCGGGCGACGATCTCGTCGAGGTCGAGCGGGGCGTCGAACGCGACGCTGATCGGGGCGAAGATCCCGAACCCGACGAGCTCGTCGAGCTTGGTCCGCGCCTCGGACTCGGTGTCGGTGACCCCGATCTTCGAGATGTTCAGCCGCAACCCGGTGACCGACGTCGGATCCGCGCGGGTCGCGAGGTCGTTCGGGAACGGGATCTCCGGGAGCGGCAGCGCGTCCCAGTCGACGACCACGGTGGGACCGCTGCCTTCCGGGGTCCGCCGCAGGCCGTCGGGAGAACCCGCGCAGCCGGCGATCGCGAGCAGCACCAACGACCGGCGCACTACCATCGGACCCTCCCGGTCACCGTGGCGAGGTGGATCACGTTCGGACCGGCGCCGCGGAGCGGTCGGCCCAGGATCAGGTGGCCGCCTTCGACCACCACCGACAGCGCGTCGCTCGGGCCCCCGTGGACCCCGGCGCGCCAGTCGAGCTCGGTGCCGAGCAGGCGGCCCTCGGACGGCAGATCGTGCTGGTTGTACGGGGTGCCGCCCCCGCGGAACGAGTAGAACGGCTGCATGTACGGGGCGGTCGCGACGGCGAACACGACCCCGGCGGCGAGATCGACCGGTCCCGGCGTCAGCTCGACCGCGGGCTGGAGGAACGCCGCCCGCCGGAACGCGCCCTCGGTCACGGTCGCGTCGGCGCCGTCGGGGGTCTGGCCCGCGTGGGCAGGGTCTGCGAGCAGGTTGTACGTCGCCGCCTCGACCCCGCCGAGCACCTGGTCGAACAGGACCATCCCGACGGCGAAGTCGCGATCGAACGTGAAGTCGCTCGACACGCCGTCGTCCGGATCGCCGTCGCCGGACGCGTAGCCGGCGCGGAGGTGGACGGTGGCGAGGTCCGTCGGGTCGGTCAGCGCGACCGCGGCCGCGAGCCCGAGCGAGGCGACCCCGACGACCTCGCGCGCGCCGTAGGTGGTGGCGCGATCGGTCCGCCCGACGATCCCGGCCGCCTCGACCGACGGGGCGAACGCCCACTCCCCGAGCGTGCCGGGCGCGGTGGCGAACGCGTCGAGCACGCCGGCGTCGGTGGTCCGGGTGCGGTCCGGCTCGAGCTGGTGGCGGAGCACGAGGTACGTGCCGAACCGTCGCTTGCCGTCGATCGCCAGCGCCGACGCGATCCCCTGGAACGCGAGCTGATCGTCCGAGAACGCGGCGGTGTCGTCCTGGATCACCCAGTCGGCGGCGGCGGTCAGGACCACCCCGCGCCCGGTGGCCCGGAGCCCGGCCGGGAGTCGGCTCAGCCGCAGGCGCACGACCCGGTCCCCGAAGTCGCTGCGGCCGAACAGCGGATCGGTCGCGCCGTCGTTCGCGACCATCCCGAGGCCCCAGTTCGAGGTGACGAGGCCGGCCTCGATCTGCATCGGGCCGGCCTGGACCGCGACCGACGCGCGCCGGGGGCGGATCCCTTCGAGGCTGAACGCGCCGAGGGACTCGCGGTGGCGGGCGTCGATCCCGCCGGCGACGGCCCAGGTGTCGCCGGCGACCTGGCCGGTGAACAGGTCCCACTCGGTCGCGAGGGTCCACTGCGGATCCGGATGGACCGCGCCCCCGACCCGCAGCCGCTGATCGAGCCACGCGCCCTGGCCGAGCGTGGTGCCCTCGCCGTCGACCGGGAAGTCGGTCAGCGCGCTGCCGATCCACCGGAGGTCCCCGTCGAGCGTCAGCGTCTGCGCCGCGCCCGGCGCTGGTGCGGGCTGGGCCGACGCGACTCCGATCACCGCCATTACTGAAAGCATCGTCCCCCGCAGGAGCGCGAAAGTACCCGCGCGCGCCCGGATCGTCCACCGCGGCCGCTCGGGTCGTAGCTGGTGGTAGCTTCGGACCGATGTCCGCCCCGACCGACCGGTACCGGTTCGACGCGCCCGCCGCCGGCGGCGGAGTGTACCGCGGAGTCGAGCGGGCCACCGGCGCGCTGGTGTGGAT
>JBEBJW010000325.1:0-7097 GCA_040079715.1 Myxococcota bacterium
GCCGATCCGCGGGCGCCCAGTCGACAGCGTCGAGCTCGTCCGGGCCGAGCCACCGGAGCGCGGCGTGCTCGGTCGGGCGCGGGGCGTCGGAGGTGGTCACCGCGTACGCGACGAGCTCGATCCCGTCGACCCGGCCGGACCCGATCCGCGCCCCGACCGTGACGGTGAGCCCGAGCTCCTCGCGCAGCTCGCGGGCGAGCGCGACCGCGTCGGACTCGCCGGCCTCGACCTTGCCGCCGGGGAGCTCCCACCGCCCGGCGTGCCCGCGCCCCGGGCCGCGCTGCGCCGCGAACACCCGCCCGTCGACGATCCACGCGCCTGCGACCACCCGGATCCACCCGCCCGCGACGGCGATGGAACGCGTGGGGGTGATCACCGCGGACATCCGACGATCCAGCCCGTCGGTCGGGACCCGCGGGACCACCGCGGCGTCGATCGCGATCCCGACCGGGATCACCGCCGGATGCGCCGCGAGCCACCGATCGTAGTACCCGGCCCCGTACCCGAGCCGCGCCCCGTCGAGGTCGAACGCCAGGCCCGGGCACACCACCAGGTCCACCGCGTCGACCACCGGGCCGTCGGTGGTCGGGATCCCGAGCACGCCGGCGACCTCGGCCCCGTCGACCGCGCACATCTCGAGCGAGGTGGGGCCGGTGACCCGCGGCACCACCACCGCGTGGCCCGCGCGGCGCAACCGGTCGATCAGCCCGGCCGTGGGCACCTCGCGCCGGACCGAGCGGTACACCGACACCACCCGGGGCGCGGCGAGGGCGGGCAGCGCCATCACCCGGTCCGCGATCGCGTGCCCGGCAGCCTCCAGCGCCGCCGGATCGAGCGCGCCCCGCACCGCGCGCATCGCGGCCCGCAGGGCATCCTTGTCGGCCCGCACGTCGTCGGGAGGCACCGGTTGCATCGCCGTGGTCTATCGTGGACTCCGGGGGTGGCGCATGGGCGGAGCGGGGCGGATCCTGCTGGTCGACGACGATCCGTCGCTGCGCGAGGTGGTCCGGTATGCGCTCGATCGGGCCGGGTTCGAGGTCGTCGAGGCCGCGGACGGCCGACAGGCGCTCGACCGGTTCGCCCGAAGCGCGGTCGATCTGGTGGTCCTCGACGTGCTGATGCCCGAGATGGACGGGCTCGAGGTGTGCCGCGCGATCCGCAAGACGAGCCAGGTGCCGATCGTGTTCCTGTCGTCGCGCGGGGAGGAGGTCGACAAGGTGCTCGGGCTCGAGATGGGCGGCGACGACTACGTCGCGAAGCCGTTCTCGCCGCGGGAGCTGGTGAGCCGGGTGAAGGCGGTGCTCCGGCGGACCCGCCCGGCGACCGGCGCCGCGGTGGTCGAGGCCGCGAAGGTCCGGCTCGACGTGGAGGCGTTCCGGGTCTGGGCCAGCGACGTCGAGGTCACCCTGACCGTGACCGAGTTCCGGATCCTCGAGGTGCTGGTCCGGCGCCCCGGGCGGGTGTTCACCCGGGAGGAGCTGGTCGCGCGGGCGTACGAGGGGCCGCACCACGTGTCCGACCGGACCCTCGACTCCCACATCCGCCGGATCCGCCAGAAGCTGCGGGAGGGCGGACTCGACCCGATCGAGACGGTCCACGGGCTCGGGTTCCGGCTCGAGGACCCGCGGTGACGCTCCACCGCGTGTGGTCGCTGGTCCCGCAGCTCCCGTTGCGCGCCTGGCTGCTCGTGTCGCACGCCGCGGTGTTGATCGCCCCGATCCTGGTGTTGCTCGGGTCGGGGACGCTGACCACCGATCTCCGCGCGCAGACGTTCGACGATCTGCAGCACCAGGGCGCGCTGATCGCGATGCTGATCCGGAGCGAGGTCCTCCGGGCGCGGATCCGCGACGAAGATGCCGGGATCGCCGCGGTGGCGTACACGTTGAACGCGGCGTTGAACGAGGCGAAGGCCCAGACGCTGTCCGGGATCCGGGTGGTCGACCGGACCGGGCAGGTGGTGGCGACCAGCGGGCAGGTGCTCGGGGAGGACCTGTCGGCGGATCGGGAGGTGCTCGACGCGCTCGACGGGAGGATCGGGCTGACGATCCGCCCGCGGCCGCCTTCGACCGAGGTCCACCCGCTCGGATCGCCGAGCCGCCGGGCCACGGTCCGGGTGTTCGTCGCGGTGCCGGTGGTGGTCGAAGACGCTGTGATCGGCGCGATCGTGCTGTCGCGGACCCCGCGGGATCAGCTCGAGGCGCTGTACCAGATGTCGCCGGGGATCGCCGGGGCGGCGGTGGTCGCGGCGGTGGGCACCTCGGTGCTCGCCGGGATCGCGGCGTGGGTCTCGACCCGGTCGCTCGCGTCGCTCGGACGAGGGGCCGAGCGGATCGCCGACGGGGACTTCGGCGGGCTCGGCGAGCTGACCCGGCCGCGCCGGTCGCACCTGGTGGAGGTCGCGCACACCGCGACCGCGATCGCGACGATGACCGAGCGCCTCCGGGACCGGCTGGCGTACATCTCCGAGTTCGCGAGCAACGTGTCACACGAGTTCAAGACGCCGATCGCCACGCTGCGGGCGACGATCGAGCTGCTCGCCGAGGACGACGCGATGCCGCCGGAGCAGCGGGCCCGGTTCCTCGCGAACGCCGCGCGGGAGCTCGATCGGCTCGAGCGGATGGTCACCGGCCTGCTGTCGCTCGCCCGGGCCGACGAGGCCTCTCCCCGCGAGCCGCTGGGGCTCCACGCCGTGCTGACCGAGGTCGCTGCCGCCGCGGGGGTGCCGCTCGACGGCGTCGCGGCCGACGTCCGCGGGGATCGGTCTCAGCTCGAGGCGGTGGCGGTGAACCTGATCGAGAACGCACGCCGGCACGGGGGACCGGGCGTCCGGATCACGGTCGAGGCGTTCACCGAGCCCGCCCACACCGGGTTCCGGGTGGTGGACGACGGCCGCGGGATCAGCGAGGCGAACCTCCCGCGGGTGTTCGACCGGTTCTTCACCACCGATCGGGCGGCGGGCGGGACCGGGCTCGGGCTCGCGCTGGTGCGGGCGATCGTGGTCCGCCACGGCGGGGAGGTCGCGGTCGACAGCGCCCCCGGCCGGACCGCGTTCAGCGTCCGCCTGCCCCGCGGCTGATCTCGGCCCACGACGCGCCGGTGGTGGAGACGGGCAGGCCCTCGTCGGCCCAGCCGGGGCTGGTCGGGGTGCCGACGAACCCGCCGTCGACGTTCGCGAGGGTGGTGTAGCCGGCGGCGACGAGCAGATCGCAGGCCATCGCCGACCGCGCGCCCGTCCGACAGCCCATCAGCAGCGGGGTGCTCGTCGGGAACAGCCGCTGGAGGGTGGCGACGAACGCGTCGTTCGGGACGCGCGAGCCCGCCTGGACGACCCAGATCGGCACGTTGACCGCGCCCTCCGGGTGGCCGGCGCCGAACTCTTCGGGGGTGCGCACGTCCACGTAGCGCCAGCCTTCGGCCTGCTTCGCGTGTGCGGTGCGGGGATCGACCACGGTGTACGACATCTCCGATCGGTAACCCCGTCGCCGACCTCCGGGCGACCGACTACGTCGGGGAGGTGGAACGGATCGACCGGCGGGAAGGGTGGATCGGCGCTGCGGCGGCGATCGGGGCGGCGTTGGCGGTGGGATCGACCGCGATCGCTCCGTGGATCGCCGCCGGACCACCGATCGTCGACCAGCGGATGGAGCCGCCGCGCCGGGTCGCGCCCCCGGAGGCCGCGGTGGTGGTCCCGCGCCCGCCGTTGGCCGGAGACGCTGCTGGGTGGCTGATCACCGCCGAGGTCACCGTCGAGTCCGAGGGCGCGACGCGGCTGTACCTCGCCAGCCGCTGCCCGCCGCCGACGGTCGCCCCGCCTGCGCCTTCCACCTCGACCTCGCTGATCGTCCGCCGCGAGCCGCGCCGCCCGTCCGACGCGAACTTCAGCGCGGTCGCCGCGTGGTTCGCGGTCCCGCTCGGTCCGCCGGGCGCGCGGTCGGTCGAGCTGGCCGTGCCCGAGGCCCTGACCGACTGCACCGCGGATGTCGGGGTCCGGGCCCGGGACGGCGTCGCCACCGTGTCCCGGGTGACGATCGCGCCCGCGCGCCGGTCTCCGCTGTGGCTCGGCGCGGTCGGCGGGTCGCTCGCGGTGTCGGGCGTCGCCGGGTGGGCCGCCGGGCGCCGGCTGTGGGCCTCGCTCGGCCCCACCGCCCGGCAGGTCGCGGTCGGGGTCGGGCTCGCGGTCCTGATCGGGGTCTCGATCCCCGGTCCGACGCTCGATCAGGTCCTGCTCGCGTTCCCCGGCGCGCGCCCCGAAGATCTCGGTGTCGACCCGTGGGTCCACCCGACGGTCCCCGGGCTGGTCCAGAAGCTCGGCGGCCACGGGCTCGCGTTCGGCGTCCTGGGCGGGATCGGGGCGAGCGCTGGGGCCCCGTTCGCGCGGGTGGTCGCGCGGTGCGCAGGGTTCGCGATCGCGACCGAGGCGCTCCAGCGGCTGATCCCGAGCCGGTCCGGCCGGTGGGAGGACGCGGTGCTCGACACCGTGGCGGCCGCGATCGGCGCCGCGCTCGTGCTGGCCGCGATCAGGGCTTCCGACGCTCTTCGAGCTCGTCGAGGGTCCGGGGCCAGTCCGACTTGAGCAGCTGCGACAGGGCCCGATCCGCGAGCAATCGGCCGCCGACCTGGCACTGCGCGCAGTAGTTGCTCTCGTTCTCCGCGTGGACGATCCGCTGGATCGGGCTGCCGCACACCACGCACGGCTCGCGGTACTTGCCGTGGACCGCCATCTCCGGTCGGAACGCGGTCACCTTGTCCGGGAACCCGTCGCCGACCTCGGCCCGCAGCCGGTCGGCCCACTCGGTCATGATCGCGCGGATCGCCTCGTACAACGACGTGATCTCGTCGTCGGTGATCGAGGTCGACAGCTTGACCGGCGACAGCTTCGCGCGGAACAGGATCTCGTCGCTGTACGCGTTGCCGATCCCGTCGAACAGCGTCGGATCGGTCAGCGACCGCTTCAGCGTGTGGCGCTCGGACCGCAACCTGGCCGCGAACGCGTCACGGTCGGCGGCCAGGACGTCGAGACCGCCGCGATCGAACTGGGCGAGGGCCTCCGCTCCGCGGACGAGGTGGAGCGAGGCGCGCTTCTTCGGGCTCGCCTCGGTGAACACCAGCGCCCCGGTCCGCCCGGTGGGCCCGGCGACGAGGTCGAACACCGCGAGCACGTCCTTGCCGCGGTGGTTCGCCCCGGCGGCCTTCCACCGAAGCCGGCCGGCGATCATCGGGTGGATCACCAGGGACAGCCGGTCCGGCTCGGTCGAGTCGCCGAGGTGGATCACGATCCGCTTGCCGATCCGCGACACCGCGCGGACGGTCTGGCCGAACGCCTCGGCCAGCGGAGGCACCGCGGTGCGGACCACGAACGGGTTGCCGATCCGGATCCCCTCCAGCACCGACCCCACGGCATGGGCGCGCAGGCGGTCCACGTACACGACGACGTCGGGGTACTCCGGCACGACACCACCGTATCCCCGGAGGCGGTTACATGGTCGCGATGCGTACCTTCCTCAGCATCGTGGCCGGGATCGTGTCCGCGACGTCGCTGCTCGGGCTGGTGGTGTGGCTCGCGTGGCCCTCCGTGCCGACCCGGCTCCCCCACGAGCCGCGGCGCGCGCAGGTCGCGAGCCGGGCGTCGCACCCGGTCGAGAAGCGCGCTCCGAAGCCTCGTCCCGCAGCACCCGTCAAGCGTCGGCCGGAGATCGCGGCCGCCCCGAAGAAGGAGCCGGTGCTCCCGCCGGACGACAAGGCGGAAGCGCGGGTCGAGCTGCGCGAGGAGCGGCTCGAGTCGCTGAACGACCGGCTGGACGCGTTCGGCGACGACGCGGGGTGGGACGGCTCGACGCTCGAAGACGTGCGTACCGTGCTGATCGACACCTCGGACCACATCACGACCGAGCTCGCGCGGGTCGACCGGGGCGAGGCCGATTGGGACGAGGTCCGGCGCGAGCTGCGCCAGTACCGCCTCGACCAGGCCGCGAAGGTCCGGCGCCGGATCGGCGACCCGGCGTTCGACGAGCTGGTCGAGGGGATGGACCTCGAGCGGTTCCTCGGCGAGGAGCCGGTCCGAGGCCGGCTCCCGTGACTCCCGCTCGACCGCTCGGGGCTGGGCGCTGGGGGCTGGGCGCTACTTCTTCTTCCACTCCGCGACGGCCTTGACCACGCGGTCCTTCCAGAAGAAGTCGTCGCCGGCGGCGGTCCCGAGCGCCAGGGCCTCGGTCGCGAGCTTGTACGCCGCCTTGTGCTGGTCCTGGTGGTGGAGGATGTCCGCCTTCAACCAGGTGTTGTACCAGGTCGTGCCCACCGCGAGCGACGTGTCGATCAGCTTCAGCGCCCCGGCGTAGTCCTCGTGCTCGAGCTTGTACCGGGCGGCGGTCGCGAGGCCGTCGCGGGTGTCTTCGACGAACGTGTCGATGTTCTTCGTGACCTGGCCGGCGGTCTCGACTGCGATCGGCAACGACACGTGGACCCCGGCCCACTCGAGGTCGAGGCTCGTGCTGTCCTCGTCGGTGTCGCTGAACAGGAACGTCATCCGCTCGCGGTCCGGGCCCGCGGTCGGCGCGACCTTGACCTGGACCACGTCGAGGGTCTTGTCGTACTCGAACGCGCCCCACTGCTCGGCGCCCTTGTTCAGGATCAAGGTCCACTCGTCCTTGCCGGGGATCGTGAACACCGCGTACTTGCCGGCCGGGACCAGGGTGCCGCCGATCGTGACGTCTCCGGTGGTCTCGAACGCGGTGGCGGCGTTGGCGCCGGTCCGCCAGACCTCACCGTACGGGACGAGCTCGCCCCAGATCGTCCGGCCGCGCTTGCCCGGGCTCGAGTAGGTCACCGTGAGGTCGACGAGCCCCACGTGCTGCATCACCTGAGCCGCCGGGCTCAACGCCGGCAACGCCAGCTCCTGCGCCTGGGCCGAACCCGCGAACCAACCGATCATCGACACCACGAACGTCATCTCGACCCTCCTTCCGCGGGCGACCCGATCGCGAGCTGGACCACGACGGCCAGCCCGACCACCAGCGCACACCCGATCACGTTGAACCACAGGAACCCGATGTCGCTCGTGAGGTACAGGCCGATCACCCCGAGCTGACCGACCACCGCCC
>JBEBJW010000326.1:0-7093 GCA_040079715.1 Myxococcota bacterium
GGTCCGGACGGAGCGGACGGCGTACAACCGAGGACCAGCCACAGCATCCGGCCCGGTAACCCGTCCGGCCGATCGGACGACCGCCGGGGCCGGGACCCGCGTCACGACGCTCACGACCCCGCGTTCGTCACGCCGCCGGGATCGTCACGCCGCCGGGATCGTCACGCCGCCGGGATCGTCACGCCGCCGGGATCGTCACGACGCCGGGATCGTCACGACACCGTGATCGTCGCCCCGGTCGGGTGGGGGACGAGCGCGAACGACCGATCGAGGAACTGCCGGATCACCGCGACGTTGGTGGTGGTGTGCAGGCTCGGCGCGGTGGTGCGCACGACCCCGCCGCCGGCGAGCGCGAGCGGGACGAGGAGCTGGTCCGCGAGGTGCTCGCCGACCGGGACGTCCGCGTCGCGCCACGCGGCGAACGCAGCAGCGGCCTCGGCGGCGACGGCCTCCGCCTCGACACCCTTCTCCCCGAACGCGGTGAACACCTCGGTGACCGCGTCGGTCTCGGCCTCGATCCACACGGCGTTCCCGGGGCCGGGTGACGGCGCGTCGATCACCCGACCGGCCCGCGGAGCGAGCCCGAGCGCCTGCCGCGCGGCGTCGAGCTCCCGGTGGGCCACCCCGCGCCGGAGGTTCGACACGATCGCGACCGGCTCGACCCGCCGGAGCTCGCCGCGGTGGACCAGCTCGAGCGGCCGCAGGGGCGCCGGCGCGACCTCGACCGTGTACTGGCCGCCGCCCGCCGGGTAGAACCCGCACTTGTCGACGGTCAACGTCACGGTCGGCCCGAGCCGGTTCAGCAGCGGGACCAGCGTGTTCACCAGGAACGGCGCCGGCGGCGACGACGGGTTGTGGGTCCCGCCGGTCACGACCACGGTCGACGGCCCGTCCGCGACCAGCAGCACCGGCAAGACGGCCTGCAGCACGAGGCCGGCGCTCCCCGCGGACCCGACCTCGAACCGGTACGCCCCGGCGCTGACCCGGCCCGGGCGGAACGTGAGCGACGTAGCGCCGAGCGCGTCGCCGTCGACGGCCGCGCCGCACACCGCCGCCACCGCCCGCACCCCGGTGAGGTGCTGGCGGAGGAGGCCCGGCTTCGCCCGTCCGGCCCGGATGCCCCGGATCCGGAACGGGCTGCCGGTGATCGCCGACAGCGCGAGCGCGGTGCGGAGGATCTGTCCCCCGCCTTCTCCCTGCGACCCGTCGAGCTCGATCATCCCTTCACGCACAGGACCTGGCGCAGCTCGTGGACCACGTCCACCAGGTCGCGCTGGGCCGCCATCACCGCCTCGATCGGCTTGTACGCCATCGGGGTCTCGTCGATCACGTCCCGGTCCTTGCGGCACTCGACCCCCGCGGTCGCCGCCGCGTGGTCGGTGACCGAGAACCGGCGCCGCGCCTCGGTCCGCGACATCGCCCGGCCCGCGCCGTGCGAGCACGAGTGGAACGCCTCGTCGCAGCCCTTGCCGCACACGATGTACGACCGCGTGCCCATCGAGCCCGGGATGATCCCGAGCTCACCCGGACCCGCGCGCACCGCACCCTTCCGGGTCACCCACACGTCCCGCCCGAGGTGGTGCTCGCGCGCGACGTAGTTGTGGTGGCAGTCGACGACCTTCGCGTCGACCGTGAACGGCGGCAGGTGCTTCGCCAGCGCGGCGAGCGTGGCCTCGAGCATCAGCTTGCGGTTCGCGGCCGCGTACCGCTGGGCCCACCCGACGCCCTCGACGTAGTCGTCGAACAGCGCCGTGCCCTCCGGCAGGTACGCGAGGTCCCGGTCCGGAAGCTCGACGAACCACCGCTCCATCTCGCGCTTCGCGCGCTCGATGAAGTACGACCCGATCTTGTTCCCGACGCCGCGGGATCCCGAGTGGAGCATGACCCACACCTGATCGGCCTCGTCGAGGCACAGCTCGACGAAGTGGTTCCCGGTGCCGAGCGTGCCGAGGTGGTTCACGTGGTTGCACCGGCCGAGGACCGGGTGCTTCGCGACGATCGCGTCGAACTCGGTCGAGAGCTCGGCCCACACGCCGCCGACCTGGCCCGGGACGTTCCGCCACGCGCCGCGATCGCCGCGACCGCCGTCGTGGGTCCGCCCGTGCGGGACCGCCGCCTCGATCGCCGACCGGGCCGGGCCGAGCGCGTCAGGGAGCTGCGACGCCGTCAGGGTGGTGCGCACCGCGACCATCCCGCACCCGAGGTCGACCCCGACCGCCGCCGGGACCAGCGCGCCGACCGTCGGGATCACCGACCCGATCGTCGCGCCCTTCCCGAGGTGCACGTCCGGCATCGCCGCGACCCAACCGTGGACGAACGGGAGCGCCGCCAGCCGCCGGAGCTGATCGCGGGCCGCGTCCTCGACCGCGACCCCCCGGACCCACGCCTTGACGTGGCCCCGACCCGCGCCTTCGATCACCTCGTACGACCGGTCCATCGGACCCTCCTGCCCCGCCTCCTTCGCACGGTCCGTGCCAACCGTCCCGATCGCGGTGGATCCTGGGTCGGCCCGGGCGTCGGACGCGCCCGTCGGATAACTTCCGATAGCGTCGGATAGCGTTGGAGGGACGGTGGGCGGTATCGTCGTGCTCGGGTTCCACGGGATGCAGCTCGACGCGGGCGCCGGGCCGAGGCGGTGGGAGCGGTGGCGCCCGACGGTGTCGCTGTTCCAGCGTGACGACCTCGCGATCGCACGGTTGGATCTGCTGTGCCAGCGGGTCGAGCACGCGGCGACGATCGCGGCGGACGTGCGCCGGCTGTCGCCGGAGACCGAGGTGGTGCTCCACCCGCTGCCGCTGCGCGACCCGTGGGACTTCGAGGAGGTGTACGGGGCGCTGCACGACTTCGTCCGGACCTATCCGTTCCGCCCGGACGACGAGGAGTACCAGGTCCACATCACCACCGGCACCCACGTCGCGCAGATCTGCTGGTTCCTCCTGACCGAGTCGCGGTTCGTCCCCGGCCGGCTGCTCCAGACCGGCCCGCCGCGCGACGGAGACCCCACCGGCACGATCGCGGTGATCGACCTCGACCTCGCGCGGTACGACCGGATCGCGACCCGGTTCGCCCGCGAGCAGGTCCTGGCGACGGACGCGCTGAAGTCCGGGATCTCGACCCGCGACCGGTCGTTCAACGCGCTGATCGACCGGATCGAGCGGGTGGCGGTGGGGTCGACCGCCCCGATCCTGCTGACCGGACCGACCGGCGCGGGCAAGTCGCAGCTCGCGCGCCGGATCTACGAGCTGAAGCGGTCGCGACGGCAGCTCGACGGGCCGCTGGTCGAGGTGAACTGCGCCACCCTCCGCGGCGACGCCGCGACGAGCGCGCTGTTCGGCCACCGGAAGGGCGCGTTCACCGGAGCGGTGGCGGATCGGCCAGGGCTCCTGCTCGCGGCGAACGACGGGCTGCTGTTCCTCGACGAGATCGGCGAGCTCGGCCCGGACGAGCAGGCGATGCTCCTGCGGGCGATCGAGGACCACACGTTCCTGCCGGTCGGGTCGGATCGCGAGGTCACCAGCCGGTTCCAGTTGATCGCCGGCACGAACCGCGACCTGCGGGACCACGTGGCCGCCGGCAAGTTCCGCGAGGACCTGCTGGCGCGGATCGACCTGTGGAGCTTCCGGTTGCCCGGCCTCCGCGAGCGCCTCGACGACGTCGAGCCGAACCTCGACTACGAGCTCGAGCAGTTCGCCCGGACCGCCGGCCGGCGGGTGTCGTTCAACCGGGAGGCCCGCGACCGGTTCGTCCGGTTCGCGACCGGGGCGGACGCGGCGTGGCGGGCGAACTTCCGCGATCTCAACGCCGCGGTGGTCCGGATGGCGACCCTGTCGCCGAGCGGTCGGATCGGTCCGGCGGAGGTGGACGACGAGATCGACCGGCTGCGGGCGAGCTGGGCGATCGGGTCGACGGCGGACCGGGTCCGCGCGGTGCTCGGGGACGCCGCGGACGGGCTCGACCGGTTCGATCGGGTCCAGCTGAACGACGTGCTCGCGGTGTGCGCCGGGTCGCGGACGCTGTCGGACGCAGGGCGCACGCTGTTCGCGGCGTCGCGGGCCCGCCGGACGTCGGTGAACGACGCCGACCGGCTGCGGAAGTACCTCGCCCGGTTCGGCCTCGGGTGGGACCCCTACTCGGCGGTGAACGTGACGGTGACCGAAACCGGCGGATCGAGCGGGTCGCCGTCGGCGAACAGCAGCTGACCGGTCAGCTCGTGCGAGCCGGTGGCCACCTCGGTCAGCGTGTACTGGGTCGCGTCGAGGTCGGCGACGACCGAGCCGTCGAGCGACAGCTCACAGTACCCCCGCGGCAGTCCGCCCTCGTTGTGGGCGAGCGCCTGCGGCAGCAGCGACAGCCACAGCGGGCCCGGAGAGCCCAGCCCCGAGCGGTCGAGCGGGGACGTGGCGCGGGCCTGGGCGTCCGGGGCGGTGAGCGCGAAGTCCTCGACCACGATCGACACCTTGACCTCGCCGGCCGCGGCCGCGACCGACGCGCCGTCGGCGGGGGCGAGGAACTCGAGGGTCGGGGAGAAGTCGCCCGGGGTGGAGGCCTCGTCGTCGCCGGCGCAGCCCGCGAACCCGGCCCACCCCACGATCACCATCGCGCGCATCGTCACCTCCGGCACCCCTTGCCCCATCCGGGCCCGGGTCGTCCAGAGCTGCGACAAGACGTCGCACGGGTGGTCGGTCGGGTAGGGTACAGGTACACGGAGCCGATGCGGTACCTCGTCCCTCTGCTGTCGTGCGTCGTCGCCTGCGACCCCGGTCCGTCCGAGGCCGACGGGCCGCCGTCCCTCGCGTTCGTCGCCCCGACCGACGGCGGGGTGGTGTGCGGGTCGCCGCTCGAGATCGTGCTCGACGTGCAGAACTTCGAGCTGGTCGATCCGTACGGCGACGAGGCCGACGCCGAGCCCGGCACCGGCCACGTCGACCTGTCGCTCAACGGCCAGGTCGTCAACATGACGAGCGACACGTCGTTCACCCTGCCGGACATCGTCCCGGGCGAGTACCAGCTCCGGGCGGAGCTCGTGAACGCCGACCACACCTCGATCGAGCCGTACACCGGCCAGACCATCTACTTCGAGGTCGACGCCTCCGCATGCGGTACCTGACCCTCCTGTTCGCCGGCTGCGCGGGGGTCGGCTCGACCTCGGCCGACACCCCGACCGACGGCAGCACGCCGGAGCCGACCGGCGACTACGACGTGCTGGTCGCGACCGATCCGGATCCCGCGTCGACCGCCGCCTCGACCGAGGTGTACCTGACGGTGCTCGGCCCGGACGGCGCGCCGGTCGACGATCTCCAGGCCGCGCACGAGCGGATCGTCCACACGTTCCTGATCAGCGACGACCTCTCGCAGTTCGCCCACCTGCACCACGAAGACTTCTACCCCATCACCGTCGACGATCTGCGCGCGGCCACCTACCACTTCCCGTACGCGTTCCCGCTCGGCGGGGACTGGCTCGCGTACAGCGAGTTCGCCCACCAGAACGTGTTCCACATCGACAGCAACTGGCTGACGGTCGAGGGCGAGCCCGCGCAGGCCGATGAGCCCGTGCTGGAGCCGTTCGCGTCCACCGTGACCGTCGGCGACGTGACCGCCGAGCTCGTGTGGGACGCGGGGCCGTTCCCGGACGCCCAGTCGGCGTTCCACCTCCACCTGACCACCGCCGCCGGCGACGTGACCGACATCGTCCAGTGGCTCGCGGCGGACGGGCACGGGGCGGTGGCGCGGTCCGACCTCGGGTACGTCGTCCACACGCACGCGTGGGTCCCGGGGATGGACCAGATGTCGCCGTCGATGGTGATGGAGCACACCTACGACGGGCCGGATCTGCCGTTCAAGGTCGTGCTCGGCGGGTCGGGCGCGTACAAGATGTGGATCCAGTTCGCGCGCTCCGGGGATCCCGACGCGCCGTACACGATCCCGGTCACGTTCCGGGTGCCGTAGGGCCGGCGGTTCGCGTGGGGGTCAGAACCCGCTGAACAGCACGATCGCGCCCGCCCCGTAGTCGCTCTGGGGCGCCCCGACCGCGAAGTCACCGAGGCCGTCGCCGTCGACGTCGCCCGGCATCGCGATCGACTTGCCGAGCTCGCTTCCGGGCGCGCCGCCGACGATCGCCGGGTGGTCCGCCAGGGCCAGGGTGCCGGTCCCGACGGCGCCGAGCACGACCCGGACCTCGCCCTCGGTCGCCGGCCCGCCGTACGGAGACCCGACGACCAGGTCGACCGCGCCGTCACCGTCCACGTCGTGCCCGGTGCCGAGCGACCAGCCGGTGCCCTCGCCGGTCGACGCCGGCTCGATCAGGAGGTCTGCGTTGTCGAGCGACCGCTTGCCGTCGGTCGGGCCCGAGAACACCGCGATCCGCTCGGGGGTGAGACCGTTCGCGGCGACCACCACGTCGTCGAGGCCGTCGCCGGTCAGGTCGCCCGCCCCGTCGACCGGCTCGCTCGCGTACTCGCCGGCGCGGGTGCCCTCGAACACCACGTCGGCGTACCCGGGCGCGCTGACCGTGCCGCGGACCAGCGGTCCGAGGTACAGGAACGCGACGCCCGAGTCGACGTGGTCCGCGTCGGCGTCGGTCCCGCCCTGCGACACGAGCAGGTCGAGCACCCCGTCGCCGTTCACGTCGGCCGACCCGATCGAGCCGGCGAGGGCGTTCCCCGGGGCCCCGAGATGCCGTTGCGGCAACCCACCCTCGAACCGGAGGCCCGCGTCCGCTGCGGTGTACACCCCCGCTGTCAGCGGGCCGAAGAACGCGTACGCGTCTCCCGCGTCGGCCACCAGGCCGTCGACGCCCGGGGCGCCGATCATCAGGTCCGCGACGCCGTCGTCGTCGAGGTCCATCACCGCGACCGAGGTTCCGAGCGCGTCGAGCCCGTTCAGTCCGCGGATCGTGACGGTCGCCTCTGTGTCGGCGGCGGGGATCCCGGCGCCGCCGGAGAACACGTACACGGCACCAGGGCCGGCGAGGACCCCGCCCGCGGTCGGCGCCCCGACGGCCAGGTCGTCGACGCCGTCTCCGTCCAGATCGTGCCCCCCGGCGATCGACGCGCCGAACGAGTCGGTCGGCGTCTCGGCCGCCACGCAGGTCGCG